>RHLJ01000001.1:900000-1106344 GCA_003712055.1 Balneola sp. | reverse complement strand
GGGAAAGTGAAAAGGGACAGTGAAAAGGGACAGTGAAAAGGGAAAGTGAAAAGGGACAGTGAAAAGGGACAGTGAAAAGGGACAGTGAAAAGGGACAGTGAAAAGGGACAGTGAAAAGGGACAGTGAAAAGGGACAGTGAAAAGGGACAGTGAAAAGGGACAGTGAAAAAGTAAAAAAAGTCGAGCCTGACAATTATACTAGAGGTAACCAAGAAAGGAATATTATGCTCAAAATATTTTTGTCTTTATTAATAGCTGTAGAACTATTCGTTTTAATGCCTAATAAATCAGTTCAGGCTAAATCTGCTGAACTTGCGCAATCAGCTTGTTGCACTAGTGTAACAGGGATTCGGTGCTGTGGATGGAAATGCAAGGCTGATTTCAATTCCTGTACTTATTGTTCATCAGAAGATGATTCAACATGTGAAACGGAAACTACTCCACAGGAAGGTTAACCAAAAATTCAATCCTAGTACTATGTCAAAAAAAATACTTTCCCTCTTAGTAATAGCAATTGGTTTTATCTCAATAAATCATACAAAAGCAAGCAACTATATATCCGAGCCAATGTACATTGTTTGTTGTACTGGTGGAAATGGAGAACAATGTTGCGATGTTGTTCATACAGAACCGAGTGATGCTAAATGTTGTGCAGATCAAAACGGGTGTGATGCAGGAGAAGGTATGGTCTGCGAGATGGGTCCTGGGTAACTAAATAAAATAATCATGAAGAAAGTTAAATATTTTTTAGTACTGTATGTATTTATTGGTTCATTTCTTATCGGCGGAATCGAAGGTAAAGAGAAGTTAGTCGCAACTATTTCTAGCGATCCAGATTGCACCGTATGTGTGAGTTGTACAAATAGCAATGGGAACGTTTGTCAAGGTTGTTGGTGTGTAGCATCTGGAGAAGGATGTGCAGCTCGAGGAGTATGTGAACCACCAACTGTAGCAGAAAATTAAATCGGGAATACCAATATTGATATTTCGTTCTAAGTTCATCCGTATATTTGTATTTCTTTTTCTATTTAGCCAAGACTCTGCCTCACAGAATAGTGTTAGCATCAATTTTTCAAAGTCACTAGAGATTTCTTCTACTAATGATGATATACTGTTTGGATACCTTAATCACTTACAAATTGATAGTCATGGCAATATCATAGCTAACGATTGGAGTAGTAAATCACTATTATCAATCGATATAAATTCCGGTAAGCTAATACAGGTTTATGATTCACAAGGTCGGGGACCTGGTGAGTTCTTACAACCTAGTACTTTATTTTTAGACTCTATAAAGGATTCTTTATATGTCTATGACTCATCGAGATTAAAGATTCTTTGCTTTAACTTGATTGAAGGTAAATTTCATTATTCCCGAGAATTCACGGTCACTTCAAAGCCACTAAGTTTTCCAAGCATTTTTAGTTTAGTTAAAGAAAAGAATTCTGATAACCTTTCTTTCTTATTTCGTTACAAGACTTCATATAGCCCAAATATTAATTTATCTGGAGCTGTCGATAAGTTGTCTTTAGTAAATAAAGAAGGGAGAATTAAAAGGGATAATTTGGTGTCTGTTCAAATGGATGAAGCTTTTGTTAGGCAAGGAGGGGGAAGTATAAGTGTTAGGACAAATCCTTTAGGAGCTAAGACTGTGTTTAGACCAGTTCTTCATGGTACTAAATTTTTTCTTGGAAATGGAAGGTTCAATATTATTCAGGTTATTGATATTGATGGTGAGGTCTTGGATGAGATAAATCTAGACTTTTTAGAAGAGAAAAAAGTAACTGATGAGATAATAAATTCTTATTTAAGTGAAAGCTATCAAGACCGATTCTCGGATCTCATCAATGAATACCTACCTTATTACAAAGACTTTTTTATTTCAGAAAAGGGTATCTGGGTGCAGACTCATGACAATGAGCTTTTTCTGATAGACTATGACTCACATGAAGTACTTAATAAAACGAACTTGGGTAGCAACCTGGATATAAAGCACATTTCAGAGAATAGGATATATGGGTTAGAGAACTCAGAGTATGAGCAAAAAATTATAGTATACAACTACAAGCTAAATTGAGAGATATGAAAGAAAAGATTTCGGTGGCTACAAATATTGTACTAATAGTTTGTGCAATTGTAGTAACAGCAATTCTTATCAAAAATGAGTTTTTCTCATCTAACATAAATACTTCTAATGGAAACTCCCCTACGATTCCTATTAAAGAAATCACTGGCTGGGAAGATTTTATACAACATAGCTTTATAGAAGGTACTCCTGAAGCAAAAGCGACACTAATAAAATATTATGACTACGAATGTCCCTTTTGCACAAAACTAGAAGATGAGCTGAAACTATTATCAAAAGATATTAAAAACGATGTTAGGATTATTTATAAGCATTTACCACTGGATTACCATGACAATGCTTTAAGTTCCGCCATAGCGGTAGAATGCGCTCGCAAGGACAACAGTTTTTTACCTTTACACCATCTACTATTTGAAAATAACAGCAGCTTGAGTGATAGTTTAATTAAAGATTTGGCTTTGGGCTTAGGTATTGAAGAGAATAGTTTTATCAGCTGTTTTGAAAACAAAGAAACAAAAGATTTAATTCAAAACGACATCGAACTAGCAGAAAAGCTAGGGATTAACTCAATCCCAACTATCATAATAAACGGTAGTGTATATGAGGGAGCACTAACTAGTAGCCAATTAGAGGTTATTATCTCTGACTTGTAAATATTCTTTATTTAAATAAATAAAAGATTACAAGGATTTTAGTGAATTGGCTTACCCTTAGTCTCTTTAACAGTTAATGCGATAAAGAAGGCTAATAAAGAAACTACTATGATGTATCCGGCAATGGCATCAGGGTTACCAGTCACAGAGATCAACCAGACGGCTACCATAGGAGCTGTTCCTCCAAAGAGCGCATAAGGGATATTATAACTCACACTGGTAGCACTTGCTCGTACCCTGGCTGGAAACAATTCGGTCATAAAGGCTGGAATGGTGCTCATAAAAATGGATAAGGCGATCGCAAAGATGGACTGGCCAAGTAAAATCATCCAAAATACATGGTGATGCATTAACCAGATCAATGGATATGCCAATACTGCCATTAAAATGGTTCCAGCAATGAGCATAGGTTTACGACCTATTTTATCAGAAAGCATGGCAAATAAGGGTGCTGAAATTAAGAGAACAAAGAGACTAATGGTATTGATATCCAGAGCCTCAGATTTGGTTTCATGTACCTCCTGAACCAACCAGGTAGCCAGATAAATGAAAATGATATAAAAGCTTACCGCTCCCATAATGTTCAATCCTATGGATTGAAGCATGGGCTTCTTATGGTTTGTGAATGCTTCCTTTAGCGGCGCTTCAATTTTCTCTTCTGATGCGGGAGTTTCAGGAAGTCCTCTTCGAATCAAAAATCCAATGATACCAATGGATATACCAACCAAAAACGGAATTCTCCAGCCCCAGGCTGCTAACTCGGCTTCAGTAAGTAATCCTGTAATTAGAGCTCCGAAACCAGAACCTAAAAGAATTCCAAGTGTAGCTCCCATCATACTAAAAGAGCTAAAGAATCCTCTTCTGTGATCTGGCGCATGCTCAATCAGAAATACAATGGATCCTGTGTACTCACCACCAACTGATAAACCCTGGAGCATTCTCATCAATACCATTAATATAGCGGCACTTATTCCAATTTGACTATGCGTAGGAAGAACACCGATGATGAAAGTCGGAATGGCCATAAGCATGACCGACAGAAACAGCATCTTTTTCCGTCCCACCTTGTCACCGATTCTCCCAAAGAAGATGGCTCCAATAGGGCGCATCAGGAAACCAGCAGCAAATGCTCCAAAAGCAGCAATAAGTGATGTTGTTGGATTTCCAGAAGGGAAAAACTGTTCGGCTATGGTAGCTGCAAAGAACCCATAAACGGCAAAATCATACCACTCCAGAATATTACCAATTAACCCTGCAGCTAAAACTCTTTTGAAATGCTTTTTCTCGCTCATGACATTAGAGATTGCAGTTCAGTAACTCTAGCAGGAATATCTTTAGCACTAAAAACACTATTTCCTGAAACAAGAACATCAGCACCAGCTTCTGCAATCTTTTTAATGTTTTTCAGATTTACTCCTCCATCCACCTGGATGAGAAATCCATGCCCCTCTGATTCACGTATATCAGCAAGTTCCTGAAGGCGGTCGTAACTGCTTTCAATAAAACTTTGTCCACCAAAACCTGGGTTCACGCTCATTACCACTACCATGTCTATATATTCAAGAATTGGCTCAATATTATAAATGGAAGTAGCAGGGTTAATAGCTACCCCAGCCATAACACCATGACTTTTAATTTTCTGAATGCTTCGATGTAAGTGAGTACAAGCTTCAAAATGAACAGAAATTAGTTCTGAACCGGCTTCAACAAAGTTGTCGATATACTGATCCGGTTTTTCGATCATTAAATGAGTATCGATAAAAGCATCCGGAGCAATTTTGCTTACTTGTTTAATGATTCCTGGGCCAAAGGTGATATTAGGTACGAAATGTCCATCCATAACATCACAATGAATCCAATTGGCTCCGCCTTCTAAAATGGCCTTAATATCGGCTTCGAGGTTGGTAAAATTGGCGGAGAGAATAGAAGGAGCTAGAGCGGGTAGGTTGAAGTTCATTAATTATTGTTTTGGTTGTTAGGTACCGGAATTTGATTGCCCGTAGAATCGATAATTACGGCGCCACCTTCAAGTACCTCAACAGCCTCAAATCGCTCAGAAATGACCAGTGATAATGTTCCGCCTTCAACCATTTGCGTCACATTGGGGGTATAGTCGAGTACCGTATTTGGTACTACATCTTTAATGGGCTGAAATCTAATTTCTCCAACCCGCAACCCAACCTCACGAAGCTTGAGTTGAGCATCCGGTAACCGAAGTCCTCTGATTTCAGGAATGTCTACAATTTTGTCGCCAAGTCCATCGCTCACAACAAGATCAATGGCGCGTCCTTTTTCTACAGTAATACCTTGAGGAATAGATTGACGGAGTACAGCATTTTTGAACCGGGAAGATTCATAACTGATTGAGCCTACCTCGAGTCCATAATTTTGAAGCTGAATCTGCGCATTACGAAGCGAAAGATTTACCACGTTAGGTACAATAACCTGGGGTTTAACAGCGGTGTTAACGGTCAGATATACTTTTCGGTTTGGCTTTACCAGTACTGATGGTGCAGGAGCCTGGTCAATTACGTAGTCGGCAGGGAAAGCTGAATTGGCTCTACGATCAGATACTTCAACTCTCAATCCGTAGGAGGTTAACAGTTCCTCTGCTTCTGTAAGTGATATTCGGGTTACATCGGGTACCGTTACACCTTCATTATAATTGGTATAGATAGGCATAATAAGCTTATCGATCGTGAGAAGACTTACGGCGCCTACTAGGATCAATCCGAGCACACAAAAATAAAGATACTTACTGGTGAGAATCTGCTTAATCATGGCTCAAAAATAAGGGAAGATGAAGGATGTTAAAAGTGCCAGCGTAGAGAAACTGTTTCATTTGAAAGCATATTTGCCTCGGCTTCTAATCTGCTGTTCTTAAGTTGTACAGTAAAGTAGGCATCAAACGCTGATACGATGTGATTTACCATCATAAGAGTAAGAATGTTCCCGGCGGTTCTATAATTGTCGTTGAACTGCTGAGCCCGATCTCTTCCCTCAAGGAAATTCGCGGTAGCCATAGTGGCATCCCAGGGATACTGGTAAACATGAGAGGCTCCATCAGTGAGTCTCGCTTCATGGAAATCTCTCCATCCCGGCTGAAATTGGTAGTATTTGCTCATTAGTTCATAATACTGTTGAGAACCATAATCTTGTACTACATGCGAAAAGGTACTAGCGATAAAGCCATTGTTATAATAGAAAGGAGTGAGTACTTCTACCTGCCTTAATACAGGCAATAATTGATCGTCCCAATCAGCCTGAGTATTTCCCCAGGTAGGGGTTTTCCCAAAAACCATGTCTTCTAATCCATCAACATCGTCAAAACCATTAGCTATTCCATTGGCACGGGAATATTCTACTAACCACTGAGCATAGGCTAGTACACTCCAGTTTTGATCCCCATAGTTCTCATAAGCCTGTTCTCTGCGCTTGGCTTTGTCATTTTGATCGATATAAAACACAATTCCAAGGGCATCGATCAGGAAGTATGTAGCTGCCCGTCCCCATTTTCCGTTCAAAGCTTGTCCACTACCGGGTACAATAGCAGAAGCTAGAAAAGCTACTCCGGGCTTAGTTCTGGATACTTCAGAGATGCCTGTGGCCTGGTTATAAAAGCTTTCCTTAGGGATGTACCTGAAATCTTCCAGTGTTATTATTTCTACAACTTCTGTAGTAGAGGAAGAATCCAGTTTGATGATACTTCCACTCAACGATACTTTTTTGGGTTGAGCCTGGGCATTAACAGTAAGAAAGACTAACCCGCTTAGTATGTACCAGAAGTTTCTCATAGCAATTCAAAATCGAAGGTTAATCCAAAATGAAATAATAATTCACGCCCGTAAGTAACTCTGTTACTTTGTGAGCCTGTTACAAAGTCTTCGGGAAGTGTGAGTGTAAATTCATCAAATCCATAAGAAGCACTTACAAAAAACCTGAGAGGGAACAGATAATATCCGCTACTCGCTAACCTAAGTTCCGCACCAATCCCTTTTTTGATATTGGTTCCGGAATCAAGCAATCCGGAGTTGTTATCAGCGGCGCCACCTGGATACCAGCCATTTCCAGCCTCAAAGAAGAAACGTGCATATACCTTGTCGAACGTATATGGGCCTACCTGTTTATTGATATTTTTAAAGATAGGAGTGAACCAACTTATACTAGTAAAAGCGGTTCTATTTCCACCGATGGCAAAAAACGGATAACTCCTCATGCCAAGGAAGCCACCGATATAGTCAGTATAAAAAGCGTCATCCGGTTTATTGAAATAACTAAATCCCCGAACTCTTGCCTGGAATGCCTGGTCGCCAAAGGTTCTGAAGCCATACCGTAAATGTATTTCCGCAGAGTGGTTTTTGATACTGTTAAATATCGGTACGAGGGTGCCATCTTTTATTTCATACTCTTCCAGTAGTTCCGCAGGTTGATATTGATACCGTAAATATCCTTTCAGCCCAACCGGAGCTATATCTGCATCAGTAGTGAAGTTATAATAATCGAAGGTATAGGAAGCAGAGAGTGTGGTTGCCCGGTAATATTGAGAAGAAGAACCACTGATGAGAGCATCTAACTCACGGGAAAAGAAATTATCGGTTTGAACCTGATATGGAGAATATCCGATACCTAGTTCAAGCAAACTTCTTCGGCTGAGTTTACTTCTGAAGAATAAATTAGCTTCCCAAACTTCATATCCAATATCCACAGTGGTTGTATCAGGCAGGCAGGATGTACAAGGAAACTCTTCGATGGAAAGACCATCTCTTACATTCCTATGAAGGTTGAATACCTCGATAGCAACAGTTGGCGACCAACTTTTTTTAATGAAAGGAAGACCTCTGTATTCTGCTGTAAAGAAAACGTCTCTATCCAGTTTTAGGAGTCGGTTCGGTTTAAAGAAATCTCCCACACTTTCTGCATCCCTGGATGCTACTCCTAGCATGATCCCTCCGAAAATACTAAGCCGGTCCAGAACATCACGCGAAGCAAAGTAGACTCCTGGTTTTACATCGCGGAGTAAATTTTCACCTAGTTTACCAACTTGTCCGTTTTTTAACAGGGTACCATTTTGACCATTACGTTTCGTGTAATTATCGAAGCGAAGAACGGGGAAATAGGAAAAGCTGGTAAAGGTATCCTCATAAGGCTTGTATTCGCGTACATCAGATTCTCCCTGAGTTTCAATTTCGAAGGTATGTGGTTCTGCATTTCTCTTAACCACTATTTCATCTCCAAGTGGGTCGATGTCTTTATCATCAAAATCATTGAGATAGGAAGCTGCAGGGATAGAGCCAGGATCGAAAGAAAATTCTGAAATAATGGGTTCATAGCGTCCAAAACCAGGAGCAGAGGAAGAGGGTACCAGATTGGCTTTCTTTATTTTATAACCGTCCTTTTCATATTCTGAAAAATAAAGTTGATCATCTTTGACAAAGGGCATAAACGATCCACCAAGGACGCTGGTAATTTGATCTGTTTCACCGGTTGTAAGGTGTCTTCGATATATATTAAAAATTCCATCGGGGTCAGAGGAATAGTACATATATGAGCCATCGTCACTTATAAATGGATCTCTGTAATCTATAAAATCATTTTCCAGGATAGATTGAACAGCGTTAGTATTCAGGTCGATACTGTGAATATTTCTTCCCCAATAATCGGCATAAGCATAATAGATTTCATTTCCATCAGGATGCCAATTAGGAGTAAAGAGGGTTTCTCCATCCTCGTAATTTGTAAGTAAGGCCTGTTCTTCAGGATTTTCTGCATCAATTAAGATCAAATTTTGAGTGCCAGCTTCGTACTTCAGAGCTGCAATTTGAGAACCATCTGGGCTCCAGGCTGGTGATTGAATACGAGCACTGTTGGTCAAACGGGTAGATTCACCTGATTCTAACTCATAGATAAATAAATCACTATAGAATTCACCATAATGATTTTTCCTATTGATGGTGTAAACGATCTTTTCACCATCCGGAGAAAATGAATAGGTAGTATTTAAAGCCATAATTAGTGGCTTTAACGCATCAGCATGGTTGTGATCTATATGGTGGTCGCGTTGATCGACCTGAGCAATTTCAGTTTCTGTACCATTTTGTTTGATGTACAGGGAAAGGAGAGAATAATCTTTTTCACGATTCGACAGATAAGCGACGGCATCATCGTTAGCCGGAGAAGGCTTCGGGAAGAAATTGAAAAATCCTTCGCTTTCAATGTACTCAGAATCCGTGTAGGTGAGGGATTCGATTCCTGAAGTATAAAATTCCTTTCGTTCTGCTATCCAGTCATCAAAGACTGTATTCCCGTCAATTCCAGTAGCAAATTCAATAGCTTCTTCAACTTTATATACTCCCTTTTCGCCTAACGCTTCTGAAATCCTTCGTAGCACATCATCTCCAAAACGTTGAGCCATATAGATAACAAAAGCATAGCCCTGGTTATACACAGTTTCTCGCTCAATACTGGTTTTAGAGGAGAAGGTACCCATCTCAATGAGGTTGAAATAGGTATCACTCAAGATTCTGGTTCTTAGGATCATATCACGATGGCTATCCCAGGTATCGTATAGCAATCCTTCTATTTGATACTGTGCTGTTCCTTCAGCAAACCATGCAGGAACATTAACCGATGCAAAAGGGAGGGAGGCGATTCCATTAGGAAAGCCATAGAGCACATCCGGTCTGCGTACCTTTTCATAAGAAAGCCATTGAAGATACAAGGCAGGGTACTTTCGTTCCCTTTTTAGAGCTGCCTGAATTTGTACAATATGAACAAATTCATGAGTTATCACATTACGTAGCCAGTTATGTGACCCTCTTAACGGGGTATCGAGAGATGGGACCCAAATATCAATTTTGTTATCAAAGAAATAAGCAGCACCATTTGAATAATCCTCACGATCTTTCAGTACGATACTTACTTTAGTATCAGGCTCATACTTATAAAGCGAAGTAATTGGTCCATAAATCTCTTCGGCTATTCTGGATGTTACTTGAGCCGAGCGGCTATTCCCTTCCTGGAAATGAACAATAAAATGATCACTTTCAATGGAATACCACTTCAAATGGTTTTGGGGATAATCGTAGAACCGTGGATCAGTTTGAGACCATGCCGGAATAGAAATTCCTACAAACAGTAAAAGTGATATCAGGATAGGAAGCTTATTCATCAATGGGCTACTCCGATTTTTACCACTTTCGATTCAGATCTTCCTTCTACAGTAGCTTTAACACGAGCAAAGTAAGCACCACTTCCCCAATTATTGGTAGAAATGGAAATTTCTTCGGGCACTCCGCCTCTGGCTTCAACTGTACGTTCAAATACAACTCTTCCAGAGTAATCAATAATAGTAATATCTACTGTTCCACCGGGTGATTCTACTTCGAAGCGTAAATTCGTCACCTGGTCGGCAGGATTTGGCCAGTTATAAGTCTCATTCTTATTTAGTACCGAAAAAGAACCGGATTGTGTATCGCTGAACGTGATGTATGCAGAGACCTTATTCAGTTGGTTCGAACCATATCTGCCAGGCCACTGACTCGAAGTAAAATTAGTCAGCTCCCATATTTTGAGATCTCCAGTATGACTCGTTGCGTAAAGCCTGTCCTCATGGATTACCGGGTGAATAGGTTGAGTATCTTTTCCTACAGAACCACCTACATGAAGAGGAAAGCCTTCGATAGGATTTCCATTGGTTTCGAATGCAAAGATATTTACTGAAAAATCGGTTTGGCCTACTACGATCAAGTCCTGGATATTATCTCCGGTAATATCTGCGACTAATGGGGTGCCTATAAGCTGAAAACCTTCCGGAGCCAGGATTGGAGTATCGGGAAGTAAAGCTCCACTAAAATTATACCCTTCAAGAGTATTCTCCGATCGGTTTATACGATAAATATATCCTTCATCTATAATCGCAGGCCATTCTGCCTTTTCTTCTTCAAAAATTGGAATAAATGAATCACTGTCTAAAGGATCTACAATTGTGAATGCACCGTCTTCGAATAAGTAGTAAAAATTGCCAAGATTTGAAGAAATGGTTCCTCCGAAAAGACGACCGGTAGCAGTGGAGATGTAATCGGATAGATTTTCTCCTTCGAAAGAAACAGTACCTCCGTCTATGCCTAAAAATCTCTGGTTTATTATTTCAGATCTAAATTCAAAACCCGAAGTGTTATCAATTACACCTCCATTGGCTGCATCTATCGATGAATTGGTAAAATCCAGATCGATAATAGTGCCTGACTGAGAACTCATGAAAGAGTTGTTAGCAGGAGTGGTTGTACCCCAAAGATAGGTGCCATTGTTGAGTTGATCATTGTTGAATGCCAGTACGTTAAGTGTGCTTTCCAGAGAAGGATTTTCACTTATAACCAGATTATTTCCATTAAGTGGTTGTTGATTTGAACTTCTCGTAAAAATGAAAAATGATCCACTTAAATCAGTAGGCCAGAGAAATAAATCCGTAGATGTTGGAATTACTATTAAGGAATCAACAGTATTTACTCTTACAATCAGGCCTAGCGGATAATAGTCCCAGTATGAATTTTCTGGTGTGTAGAATACGCCATCAGAAATTTTGTCTTCCAATATTTTTCTAAATACCAATTCCGAATCGACACTTTCTCTTATTCTGAATGAAGCCATGGGCACGTTATCCGAAAAGTCATAGAATTCAAATCCAGAAAAGGCTCCAGAATTTGAGCTATTGTCTGGGAAAGTTTCAGGTCCAAAAACATTATCCGGATTCAAATCAATACTTCCGGTTTGGGTAATTACTCGGTAGTTATTTCCGCTCCACCAAAAATCGAAGGCAAAACCAAAATTTGGACTATTATCCAACAGGATTGATTCTCTTCCGATATCCTGAGCTCCATCACCCTCTTCGAGATCAACACCTCTGAGTAGAGGATCGGCATTTACTCTGCTTGTACTTAATTGTTGGTTAATTACAGCTTCATCAATATGCCAGATCAACATTCCACCGTTCAACTGTCTATCATCATCGGTTCCTTCTCGCTCGTCGTCACCAATATCGATTCCTCCAGGAAGACTCCAGTCAAAATTACTTACGTTGATGATGCTTCCCTGGTCCAATAAGGAATCAAAATCACTTTCCTGAAATACAAAAGCTTCATCCTGATTGGTAAAGGTTTTTTGAGTGATACTTCCATCAGGTCGTTGGGTAGTAATGGTGACTCCTGTTCCATCAATATCACGGTGCCGGTTCTCTATCAAAAAATATTCGGTAGACGAGAGCTCGTATTTAGCAATGCTATTAGGTTCATCCAGACTTGCAGCTGGCAAAAAAATACTATCCGTACTACTAGTTGTAATTGTGAAGGGGGTTTCCCACCCAAGGTAAACTTTTTCCCATGCTGATGGTTCAGGTGGGATAAGTCCGTTATAGGAGAAAAATCCAGCTCCATCCATAAGCCCAAAACGCCCGATAGCAGGTTCCCCGGTTTCAGTATTGAAAAGATCCGGAAGCCCTAAATGACTGCCGATAGAAGCACATAAAAGACCGTTTATTGAAAGTGGAAATACAATTTCATTTTCCTGAATATCTTCGCCTCTTCTGGATTCAGTTCTGGGCATGATCATCGAGCTTTTGACCATAAAAGAACCACCATTGATAGGGAAGCCTTCAAAATCATTTCCTAGCCATCTCTCTAGTTCTTGTTCTCTCATATTAATAGAAGGAATATCAAATGGGGTGATATCCAGGGTAGTACCTGTTAGTTCCACATCTCTGCCTACTCCTGCATGAAATACTACAAAGGCCGTTGTCTCCGGATCGAGTCCTGTTGTATTGAAGCCACCTTGCTCTTCAACTTCAGTCCATACATCAAGTAAAAACTCAGCAAGTTTTTCGGTACTAAAAGTTTCGCCAATTGGAGAGTATTCCTCCATTTTCTTATCGAGCTGATAGACAGTTGGGAGAACACGATAGTTGATGGTCAATAGATCATCTGAAGACTTAGCGTAATAATTTCTTGCAAATTCCAGTTTGGCTTCAAAATAAGAAGCGTTGTGAGGTAGCGGATCGATAAAGGTTTGATCCTGGCGACTGAGGTAGGGCAGTCCATCCATACCATCCGACCCAAATATCCCAGTACCGGAAGTAAGTCGATTACTATCCGGTTGGAATTCAACCATTACTGCAATTACATCAAGCATACCAATAGCAGGAAGAAATGCCTCCTGAGAAGGTGATGAAATAGCGTGAGTACGCTTAATTTCAAACTGCTGTGCAGTGGCAGTATCGAGGTTAAACAAAAAGAGCATGCTTACCAGTGCCAACATGCTCTTTTTAAAATTCGGGTTAGGATTCATTCGGGGCTAAAAATCGAGTAGAACGCTAAATCTAAGTGTATTTGCTAACGGGTGATCAGACTCTAATGTTTTAATATAACTGAAATCAATTCCGAATGAGTTATAGCGCAAACCTGCACCAAAGGTAATATACTTTCGGTCTCCATTATTAGGGTCTTCGTAATAGTAACCGCCCCTCAAAGCAAAGAGATTATTGTACCAGTATTCGGCACCGGCACCGATCATAAATTGCTCAAGCAAGCTAAGCTCTACATTTTGTTGTCCATCAAATCTTGTATAGGTATCCCAAGACTGGAATAGGGATTCAATAGGGCCAGAAGCTACAAATGTGGTATCTGTAATGCCTCCCTGTGTGGAGATCACTTCTTCTTTTCGAGCCATAATTTTGGAAACATCGGCTGCTACAGTAATTCTGTTGAAGCCTTCCGGGTCCAGATTGTAATCGAAAGCAATACCAAAGCGAAGTACGGTAGGAAGGGGATCTTTTTGGGCATTATCGGTGTATTGGATTCCTGGCCCGAGGTTAGAAAGATTGAACCCTGTACTGAATCTCGCTTCATTGGTTCCAATCATGAAAGGATTAGTTTTATACAAGAGCGCTAAATCAACTCCCACACTACTTCCCGGATTTACCTTTTGGGCACCTACGGAAGTACCATTTGCAAGACTCGAATAAATTAAGCGGACACTCGTACCTAGTGCCAGGTTTTGATTTACTTTATACCCATAAGAAACTCCAAAAGCCAATTCATAGCTATTAAATCGGGAAATAGGATCAGGGCTGGTTTCATTAGTAACTACTTGCTCACCTAAATTCAGGAAGGTTATGTGTGCACCAATTGTACCGATGCCTTCCACATAATACTTACCTACCAGGTAGTCATAAAACAGGTCGCTTACATTGAAGTTAGCTAACCAGTTGGAGTGGGTAATACTAACCTGGTTTCCGGTTTGAAAAGCGAGCCCGGCAGGGTTCCAAAACATAGCCGCCGCATTATCGGCGATAGCTACGCCTGTATTACCCATGGCTGCACCACGAGAATCAGGTTCAATTTGGAGAAAAGGGACTGCGGTAATGCCCACTTGCGCGTTCGATACTGCTGGATAAACGAATAGCATCAGGGCTATTGCTAACGAATATATTTTATTCATAGATGACAAATAGTTTAATCCCGAATATAACGGTTAAAGATAAATATATGTTGGGTTAATCTTACCGTATAATTACGAGCTTTTCGATTTTTTCGGTTGTTTTTCTTCCTTCGGGGGTATCTGTTGTAACCCGAAGCACATAAATATAAGTACCGTTACCCAGGCGATCATTATCCCTGTCACGGCCATTCCATGGAATACTGGCATAAGAACTAAGTGTATTGCTTGGAGGTATGTATTCTTGAATACGTTGAACAGGTTTGCCACTAAGAGTGTAGATGTTGATATCTACATCTAGAGGGTTCCCCTGTTGGTTATGTTCGAAAGTGAAGGATGTAACATTATTCATCGGGTTCGGATAGTTGTACACATTGTCAACTACCAAATCCTGATTACTGGCTACCTCAAAAAAGATTTCGTTTTCTGAAGGGTTGTTATGAACATCCCAGGCTCGAACTTTTAGCGCATAGTTACCTTCCGGAATTTCTTCCAGCGGGTACTCGATACGCCCACTTCTGTAATCGTTTAATGTACCTTCGAAAAAATCGTTGAGCACATAGGTTTGTTGTGGTTTTGTATCGATTGTAGCAATTATTTCATGTCCTACTCCTGTTCCTGTAGTATTAATTCCGGAACTGTCACTCAGTTCCACTATTAAAGTTGGAGCGCTGGTTGTCAGGCTCCCATTTATAAAAGTTTGATCATTTAAATAGACATCCAATTCGGGGCCGTTACCATCATTCACAGCAAGCGAGTTAACTCCATTGAATATCACATCGGTGAAAGAACCACCTGCAGTTGTATTTCCATCTTTGGCGTATATCAGAATTCGGCCATTCTCGGGAGAAAAGCTGATGTCCTTCGGAATTACCAAGGTGATGGAATATTCACCGTTTTCAGCAATGGTTTTTCCTTTAAAAAGAATATCATTTTCTGCTTTATAAGTACACTCTAAGGCAGTGTTTTGGTTTAGATAACAATCATCTGGTTCTTCAAGCCATTCACGATCAGAGGGGATGCTAACCGTTCTGGGAGCATCGAAAAGAGTAATGGTAACTTCTCCATTAAAAGAAGATTCAATTTCACCCTCTACATTTTTAATGTTCCCCCTGAGTGTCACCCGATCCAGTGCTTGGATAGTAACAGTTGTATCATTTGCAGATACATCAAGTTCATTAACTGCACTTATCTCAGCACTTTTATTTGGTAATGCAAATTGTAATGCCGGATCTCCAAGAAGGATAAATTTTCTGTTGTTTTGTTCTGAACCAACAGAGGTATTTTTCGTTCGAAGGTAAATTTCACCAAGAGTTAGGGGCTCTCCATCTGCATTACGCTCAAGCATATTTTGGGAAAGCTCAATATTTAGTCCATAATTCAGGGAACTTGAACTTGAGCTGGTATATACAACCCGTGTAGTTGTAAAGGCTGCAATAGCTCCACCGTTATTGGCAAAAAACAGAAGTTCTGCACCAGATTGAGCATTGATATCATCGTATCTACCGAATTGGCAAGTTGCTGTTACAAATAAGGTCAATTTATCCCTATTCGTCATCTGAGAAATTAAATCGGATGTGTAAAACTCTTCATCTGAAAGGGTTTGGGTATTTCCATGCCCGGAGTAGTTGGTAACTAGTGTTCCTTTGTTAATGGTGTTTATAAAGTCAGCAGTAGCACCAGGAATTTGACGTCCGGCTCCTGTAATTTCCTCTGCATAATCGAACAGATAGATTTTTTTCGAACGGGCTCCTGCTCCATATAAGTCCATTGATCGAAGAGTTCCATCTGCGTTTTCAACATGGAGATCGCGATTTAAAGAAGCTTGAGGGAAATCATCATCAGCTGCAAAGGTGAATAAATTCTGCCAATCCCCATCATTTGCAGGGTTTTCGTAGCGTCTTATTTTATCCAAAGCGATTGCCGCTTCACTTCTTGTTTGCGCGGAAATACGCCCAATACCAATATCAGAACGAGCAGAAGAATTTAATAAGCCTTCTGAATCATCCATGAGGCTAAAGAAATCATCACTCCCAAATGAATTCACCCTGTGAATTGATTCGCTAGTTTGGTAGGTGAGTACATAATTCGTGAAAGAATTAGCTATAATGTTTTTGGTATCATAGGTAGTATCACCAAAGAGAAGCAGATATTTTGGAGCAGTTTGACCATCAAGAGCTGCCCTGTCCCATAGATACTTTAAGAAATCACGAATAGCAGTTGGGTCGGTAATACCTGCTGAAAACTCATTCAGAATCTGGTTTTGTGTTACTACTAATGGAGTCAATCCATCTTCAGCTCGCATATCAGCTAATTCCTGAGCAAAGTCTTCAAATAACTCAGAAGTAACTATCACATAATCAGGATATACCCCTGGATTATGGAGATTTTGATTGGGTACTTCAGTTCCCTGGTTAGGAGTGAACAAGTTAGTTTGGACAATGATTTTATTATTCGGGTCGGTGTTGTAGTTAAGGTTAAAAGACGAACCTGATTGTGAAACACTAAGTTGTTGAGGATCTATTGGATTGGTTACATCAAATGCATATGGAATACTTGAAAATCCATTAAGAACAAACTGCCCAATTTCAGTGGTGGCTCCATCCTCAGGGCCAAAGAAGAATAGCCGGTTATTGACCGCTGTTAATTTCCTTCTTACAACAAACCTAAAATAGTCGATAAAGGCGTTTGCCCCGGAGTCAGTATTGCCCATTCGAAGGCTGAGCTCAAGAATACCATTAGTGATCTCCGGAGAGAAAGAGGCATTATTAAACACGTACCGTCTGGCGGAGTTATTTTCATAAGAGGTGTAATCACCTGTTAGCCTTGCAATACTAAAGCCCCTGAATTCCTCATCGTTAAAATAAAGCTGAAAAGAAGTAGTGGAAGTGGAGCGCAGGTAGATTTGTCCGGAAACACGAATAGGGACATTGGTATCAATGTCGGGAAGGGTATCTCTGAATACACTTACAATTTGATTCTGAGCACTGGAAGGGATGGTTTGGCCTAACCAATACCTCCCTGATTTTTGCTTGGTCTCAGTTTTGGTTAATTCCTCTTCGAGCCATATAAAGTCATCAAAATCAGTAATGGTTCGGGTGGGAGAGAGGTCACTATTTGCGGTACTTATTCTTTGGCCAGCTGAGTTACCAATCGTCAGAAATATATAGTTCTCATCACTATATGGATGAATGGAATGGTTAAATGAAACTGAACTTACTACTCTAGATTCACGATGAGCACTATTTCCATAAAAGATTACACGGTCATTGGCATCGAAACTTCCATCTGACTCGCCCTCTACAATTATAGGGATTTCAGCAAATTCCGGTCGATCATCACTATTCGGCTCCGGAAGAGGTAAGCCATCTGTTCCCCAAAGTTGAATATTCCTTGGGTCAATGGCTGATACATCTATTCCAAGATTAGACAAATAAGTAGCATTTAATTGGTAAATCCCCCTGCTTCTAACAGGTATCTTGTACCAGGTTCCATTGGCAAGTGGGTGATCTTCAGCAAGAGAGGATTTCCTTTTAACAGATGTACGTGGTACTGTTTCCGGTACATGATAAACCCGGAACTGAATATTCTTTGTAATTAAAGTTGAGGATTCACCTGCACGGGCAAGATGTATTTTTAAAGAGCTGACACGATTTCCCCTGTACCAACCAGCTTCCATTACTTCGGCTACAGGACTTTCTGTAGAAGAAAGGTTTAGTGCTATTCTGCTTGTTTCTGATAGTACTTCGTTTTTCTCTTCAATAGTAGATCGCAGGATCTGGTATCCGGGTACTCCATTTACCATAGGAATCATAAGCTCATGAGCTGGATATATACCAAGGTCGTCCAGAACGATTTCGTAGTCCGTGTAATCGGCAGTCGATTGAATAGTCTTAAGCTGTTGGCTCTGTAACGAGGAAGCCATGCCTAAGACAATAATCGAAAGAAATATGATCGCTTTTCTCGAAATCATTTAGGTTAAACTGCACTAGAAATTCCTTATTGCCAGGTATAAAGAATCCACAGCGATAAAATCCAATTATGCTAAAAGGACTTTTAACGATGAGATTGGCTTAGAAACCATACAGTACAAATGCTTTTTAAGGGTTAAAAAGAAAAACTGTAGCTGTGTTTGATGGTCTATTGGTTCGTTAAAATTTTATCAATAATAGGTCTGCCTGCCTATAATGTCAACTTTTAAAGACGATTTAAAGCATTTCTAATACAATGGCAGAAGCGCCTCCACCACCGTTACAAATGCCAGCACATCCAAGGCTTCCCTGTGTTCTTTTAAGTGCATGAATCAACGTGACGATAATTCTGGCTCCAGAGCATCCTATTGGATGCCCAATACTCACTGCCCCACCATGTATATTCACTTTTTGTGGGTCCAGTTCAAGTATTTGGTTATTTGCTAGAGCTACTACCGAAAAGGCCTCATTAATCTCAAATAAATCTATATTCGTTTTCTCGACCCCTGCTTTTTTTAATGCAATTGGAATAGCATCAGATGGAGCCGTGGTGAACCATTCCGGCGCCTTTGCTGCGCTAGCATGACTTACTATTCTGGCTAAGGGAGTAACGCCTAATTCGTTTGCTTTTTCTTCGCTCATTAAAAGCACGGCTGCTGCTCCGTCATTGATGCTAGATGCATTTGCAGCAGTTACTGTTCCTTCCTTTTCAAAAACCGGGCGTAGTGAAGGGATTTTTTCAAAATTTACCTTTGCTAGCTCTTCATCGTTAGTGATCTCAGTAACATTCCCTTTCCTGTCCTTTACATTGATCTTGATTAATTCGTCTGCAAAATAGCCTTGCTCATGTGCCGCAATAGCTCTCTTATAAGATTCTATTGCATATTCATCTTGTTGCTCTCGGCTGATAAAACACTCTTTTGAGCAAAGCTCTGCAGCATTACCCATCGCATAGTTGTTATAAACATCCCAAAGTCCGTCTTTCAGAATTCCATCCTCAGTCTGCATGTGTCCATATTTAGAACCGAAACGATGCTTAGGTAAGTAATAAGGTACATTACTCATGCTTTCCATCCCTCCTGCAACAATAACATCTGCGTCACCGAGTCTAATCTGATCTGCAGCAATCATAATAGCTTTCATTCCGGATGCACACACTTTATTCACAGTTGTTGAGGGAGTTAACTGTGAAAGTCCCGCTTTAAGAGCCGCTTGTCTTGCTGGTGCTTGGCCTACTCCTGCAGTTAAAACATTTCCCATTACCACTTCTTGAACAGCATCCGGTGATATTCCAGAAGATTTTATTACTTCTAGAATTGCACTGGCTCCAAGTTCAGGGGCAGTAAAAGAAGAAAGGGTTCCACCAAAAGCTCCTATTGGAGTTCTTTTAGCATCAACAATTACGACGTTTCGCATGGGTAAATAAATTTGAGAATTGTAAGCGCTTTTTTGAAGCACTAAAGATAGAAATGATTATTGAAAGGAATTGTTAAAATGCCTGATCTAGATCTTGAATAAGATCGTCTGCATCTTCGATTCCTACAGAAATACGAATGAGTGAATCACTTAGCCCTGCCTTTTCTCTTAATTCTTTTGGAATTGAACCATGGGTCATAGAGGCGGGGTTGCTAATAAGAGATTCAACACCTCCAAGACTCTCGGCTAGTGTAAAGATTTTTGTGCTGCTCATAAATTTTACAGCAGCATCGATAGAATCGTCTTTGAGTGTAAAAGAAAGCATAGCTCCAAAATCATCCATTTGTCGTTTAGCCAGTTCATGTTGAGGATGTGTTGGCAAGCCAGGATAAAGCAGAGTACCTACTTTGGGGTGAGTGCTTAGGAACTCAACAATTTTTTTGGTGTTCTGAACGGATCGCTCTACACGTACAGCCAGTGTCTTAATACCTCTTAATGTCAAATAACAGTCCATTGGGCCAGGAACAGCTCCAGTAGATTTAACCTGGAACCTTATATTCTCCATAATTGCATCATTCGAGCTTGCAACTGCTCCATGGATAACATCAGAATGTCCTGCAAGATATTTTGTTGCGGAGTGTAATACTGCATCAGCTCCAAATTCTAAAGGCCTCTGTAAGTAGGGAGAAGCAAAAGTATTATCAACAATAGTGAGGATTTCGTGCTCTTTAGCTATTCCAATAAGTGCTTCAAGATCTACTACGCGGAGTAATGGATTTGTAGGAGTTTCAATCCACATCATTTTGGTGGAAGGAGTGATAGTATTTTTTACTAACTCCAGGTCAGTCATATCTATGAATGAGAAAGAAATTCCATATGGCTCAAATACGGAAGTAAATAACCGATATGATCCTCCATATAAATCATCTGAGGATATTATGTGATCCCCAGGACGGAACATTTTTATCAGCGCATCCATCGCGGCCACACCACTTGCAAAACATGCTGCTTCATCAGCTCCTTCTAAACCAGCAATTAGCTTTTCTAATGCTGTTCTTGTTGGGTTACCTACCCGGGCATAATCATAACCCTTATGAACATTGGGAGCCGATTGTTGATAGGTTGAAGTCTGAAAGATAGGGGGCATAACAGCGCCCGAGGTTTCCTCTGGGTGCTGTCCTGCATGAATTGCTTTGGTGTTGAATTTCATTTAGTTCTAAGAACCGAACCGGTTTTCTTTTAGAGTGTTTAAACTATTTATCGTGTCTTCGATGGATTGTGAACCAGGAGAAGATTCCAAAAGTTTCTGATAGTATTCAATAGCAAAATTGAGAAGTACAGAGGCTTTATTCTCCAAAGAAGTTTTATCCTCATCAAAAGCGACTCTGTGTGCTTCAAGATATTTTCCCGTCATATTGTTATAGAATACAGCAAGGCTTTCGATATAGTCGTCGTTTGAGCTGTCAGTATTCAGAGCTCCAATAAGCTCTTGTTCTGCCTGTTCACCAACTCCTTCTGCTTCAAATCTGATCTGTGATGCTAACGAAGTATCTCCTTCAGAATATGCACTAACCAGATCATCCATAATTTCCTGGGTAACCAAGTAAAGCTGAGTACCATATACATTTCTAATGGCACCATCAGTAGGATATGTTGTAGAAAGTTCTCTTAGCAATGAGACTGCTTCTTCACGCTCTCCGGCAGATATGTAGGCATTAACCAAACCAAAGGCGATGTTTTTGTTGCCGATTATATCAGTATTGGCGAGCTCAAAGTAAAAAACAGATTGTACAGCATTCCCATCTTGAAGATATAGGAAGCCAAGATTTTCGTATAAAGAATTAGGGACTTCTTCGACCGAGTTCTTAGCCGTATTAAGTGTAGCAATGGCTTCTTGAATCTCTCCCGAAGTAAAGTAAGTGGTAGCTAACGATTGGTAGCTACTACTTTCACCAGGATTAAGGAGGATCGCGTTTTTGAAATGAGCAATGGTCACTGAATGGTCCGCATCTGTAGTTTCATTATTAAAAGATGCGGTGCCAGAGTTGTGTTCCTGAGACCATTCTCGATTCAGAGCTTCTTCAATACCTGCTTTTTGTGATGAGTCAGCCTCCATATTTACAGCTTCATCAAAAGCTGTAATCGCTTCAGCGTAAAAATTACTTCTGTTTTCAGCTTCCTGCTGCTTAGCTAAAATGATGTTGATTTCTCCCTTTTGGATGATCAGGGTTGGTTGATTTGGGTTTTGTAGCAGGCTTTCTTCAATGCTTGATAGTGCAAGCTCATACTCATTGTTTTCAACTAAAGAGTCGATACTTGGTTTAGAAGAGGAACATGCGAAAAAAAACCCGATGACAAGCACTAGGCCTGTCAATCGGGTTGGAAAAAAGTACTTCATAGATTTCTTTTCAATGAAATGGATTACATGCCTGCCTTTTTCATAGCTTCTTCCGCTTCCTCACGCATATCTAGTAGCGTGTAAATTCGGAAAAGGGAATTCCAGTATGAAGTATTATCAGGATCAAGTTCAGCGGCTTTCTCATAAAACTGCATAGCTTTAGTAGCTTCTTCTCTGGCTTGAGTATCAAACATCTCAGCCTCATCATTATCTACAGTATTATTACGCTTATCAAATAAAGCTGCTGAATTGTTTTGATAAAGGATACCTAAGGTGTTAAAAGTACTTGGAATAGTATCGTCAAGTTCTGCTGCCTCAAGTAATTCTGACTCAGCTCGATCTGTAAGAGGTTGCATTTCTGCTTCTAAGGTTTCGATTCTTTCATTCAAAGCATCAATCTCTTCTTGTGAACCATCATTACGTTCAAGATCAAAAATTTGATCTCTGGCTTCAGTTACTTGATCGCTTAGACTTAATACACGCTGATATACACGTGTACCAATTACAAGATGGTATCGAGCATTTCCAGGGTCATTCTGAATTAATCTATCCATTACAGAAAGCGCCTTATCAGTTTGGTCGATTTGGAATAGACCATCTGCTAATTTTTCAATCAAGAATACACTGTCAGGATAAATCTCAAGACCTTCCTCGATTGCGGTAACAGCGTTTTCTGGTTGCTGGCTTAAGAAGTAATAAGATCCTAATCGATCGTATTCTGAAGCAGCAGCAGTTTCCTGAAGGTTGATTGCTGTAGTAATAGATTCAGCCGCTTTTGCTGGTTCCTGATTCATATAATAAATCTGTGCTATTACATCAAAAGAGAGAACACTATCCGGGTTGATGGTTGTTGCGTTATTAAGATGGGCAATAGACCACGATAATGGTGCATCAACAGATTCCATTACGCTGTCAACGGTTGCGTATTTAATTCCTTCGTTATGCTCTAGTTCCCAGGTGTCCAGGATTAGAGGGGTAATTTCATTTGCTTCAGCCGCTGGACTCTCAGCTACATCGTATTTCGCCCGGGCTTCCATTAACGAAGACCTCATTTTTTCATACAGAGGAGTTCGATCATTTGGGTTTGCTTCCAGTTTAGCGAGGTTATTGTATACAACAGCTTTATAATAGTGTGGTGTGCCATTTGTAGGATCTTTCATAATGGCAGTGTCAGCCATTGCCAGAGCCTGCTCATAGTTTTGTGAGTTCAACCCAGCTTTAATGGGATCAATTAGCGGGTCTCCGCCGCCACAATTAGAAACAAACAAAGCTACCACAAGAGCAAAGAGACTTAAAGAATACTTTTTCATTTTTTACCTGATTTGAAAATGGATGAGTTAAAATTCTTTTATTAAGTTTTACAAAGTAACCATATAATGAACTTTCTGCAATACAAGCAGTTGGAGTCTACCAATCAAATAATGTGCAAATAACATGAAAAAAATTGTATCAACGGAAAATGCACCAGCAGCAATTGGCCCATATAGTCAGGCTATTATTCACAATGATTTAGTGTATTGTTCCGGTCAAATACCACTAGATCCACAAACACTGCAAATAGTAGGGGATAATGCAGCTACTCAAGCTGAGCAAGTGATGAAAAATTTAGCTGCAGTTTTGGAGGAAGCGGGTAGTGATTTTTCTAAAGTAATTAAATGTTCCATATTTCTGGATGATATGGGAGACTTCGGAGACGTGAATAAAGTATATGGCAGTTATTTTGAGGCTGATCCGCCAGCACGTGAAACGGTAGCGGTACAAACTCTGCCTAAAGAAGTTTTAGTTGAAATCAGCTGTATCGCTTTTATTTGAGAGAACTCTAAAACTTTCAGTAATTGCATTTCCTGCTCTGTCTTTTGTGTTAACCGTTATGATGTTCTCTGTATTTGGGAGAAAAGACGGTTGATAGTAAAAGAGCAGATCCTCTTCATTATCATATTCTGCGATTCCCTGAACTCCGTTCACAAAAATAGTAGTTGATTTAAAATCGATTCCGGATAGTTTATCAACAATTGGGATTTGGATCAGCCATTTTTGATTGGGAGTTTGTATGATTGAGGGGAACTCCATGACTGGTGGTTCATTATCGGGCATCACAAGAAACTCGCCTAGAGCTGATGGGTATCCATGAATGGTTCGACCTATTTGTTTGGACTCAACATACCTTATTTCATCACGAATACGGTCAATTCGGAAAAGCTGATACCTGGATTCAGGGTCAAATCCTTCATTTATGTAGTACTCGACCTTGAATTCAGTTCTAGCTGGTATCATTCCAGGCTGTATATCAAGATAATAATTGCCGTTTTCAACTATACTGCTACTCGTAAATACTGTTAGTGTATCAAAAAAGGTATTCTCTAGAAATTTGAGTTTAAGATCTTTAGAGGGTGAGTAAAACGTTGTGTTCTTTTTTGGGAAAACCCTGGTCCACAGATAAGTCTCAATCCCAAATTTATATAGCCGTTGATTCAGGATATCATCCCATATACTGCCTACGGTATCAGATTTAAGGTCAATAATTCTATTTTCACCATAGGCCCAATCTTCCGTCCAAAGCCACTCTGACAAAGGTTTGAGTAATTTGGGGGATTGGTAATTAGCTTCAATTTTACTTGAATCCTTGATTGCCGCAACATTAGCAATCGTTTTATTTCCATAATAATCAGTAACAGTAATCATAAGATTGACAAGCGAGTCACCAGGATTAATAATAGAGCGAGGATCTACTATTTTATAAAAAGGGTTTTGTGGTCCATCTTTTTCAAATAAGACCTGATAAGATCTTCTGGAAGTTCCAAAAGCCGGAACACGATCATTGAACATGAGGTCAGCTTCATCAAAAGAGAATTGATCTAGTTTCTGATAAAACAGCGTATCGTTTTGGTACGAAAGTAGGAGTTCGTAGGCAGCATACTTATTTGTTACCCCCTCCGCTTCATCAAAAGTAGAAATCATTAGACCAATTGGGCCCCAAGCCTCAATAACTCCAAAATCTAGCTCTCCATTTGCTTTTCTGGTTGGGTAATAACGCTGGGGATACCTCGAGCCTCGAATCGTTGTTTCTTTACTTAAAGGCACGGCCATTAACGCGGATAGAGTGGGGGGAATAGAATCCTCAACAGCAAGGTTTGTACTTAGCGCATTGATTGGTACATCATTAGAGTCTCTGATTTCAAAATGGAGGTGTGGAGGGCCAACACCTGTGGAACCTGTAAAGCCAATTACGTCTCCTTGGTTTACATAAAATCCTTCTTCCTCTGTTATCACATCAATTTCGAAGGAAAAGTCTTGCAGTCGTAATGAATCGATGTAGGATTGAAGCTTGTTATTAAATCTTTGAAGGTGTGCATAAACCGTATAAGAGCCATCATTATGCTTGAGGTAGATAGCCTTTCCATACCCATCTACAGCTATTCCTAATCGATATACAATGCCGTCTTTTGAGGCAAAAACCTTATAGCCCTCTCTGCCCCATGTTTTTATATCCAGTCCGGCGTGGAAGTGAGCAGATCGAGTCTCACCAAAAGTTGAAGTCAAATAAGGGCTGGCATCAGTAGGCCATAGGTAATCCTGTGACTGGATACCCGCAGAAAAGGTGAAAGAGAAAAGGAATAAAAACGAGAGGAGATGTTTTGTATTCACTATTGGATAGTTACCGTTAGCGATGTATGGTTAGTATTAAGCGTTGCTGAAATATGATCTCCCGCTTGTACTGCACTTACCCCTTCAGGGGTTCCCGTAAAAATTAAATCTCCTTCTTCAAGCGTGAAAATTCCAGAGAGATAGCTTATCAATTTTTCTACAGTGAAAAGCATCATAGAAGTGGAACCTTGCTGCCGAATTTCTTCATTGACTGAAAGCGAAAGTGTTAGCTCAGGAAACTCATTGCCTTCGAATGGAACAAATGAGCTAATCGGTCCAAAGTCATCAAATCCTTTACATACACTCCAGGGATGACCTTTTTTCTTAGCTTTTTTTTGGAGATCTCGTGCAGTGAAGTCTATGCCTACTCCATAACCTGCTATGTACTCTAGCGCATTTTCAGGTGGAATATTTTTACCAGGTTTTTTTATGGCAATAACTAGTTCTACTTCATGATGCACATCGTCGCTTTGAGTTGGGATGGTGATCTCTGAACCATCGAAGCAAATTGAATTGCGCGACTTTATAAATACCATTGGTTCTTTTGGAGGCTTGTGTCCCATTTCTTTAGCATGGTCAGCATAGTTTCTTCCAATACAAAAAATAGTGTTAACAGGGAGCCCAAGTCCGGGTATACGTAATCCTTTCATAACCCAAAGATATAAAAAAAGCCATCAGTCTTTCGACAGATGGCTTTCAACATAGATGATCGACAACCTTAGTTTAGTTAGCAGGCTCGACATTTACAAATTTTCTTCCACCGGTTGAAGTAGTGAAAGAAACGTGCCCGTCAGCAACTGAAAAAAGAGTGTCATCGCCTCCTCTTCTTACATTATTCCCAGGGTGGAACTTAGTACCACGCTGGCGAACGATAATTCCTCCGGCGCGAACAAATTCGCCTCCGAATCTTTTTACACCTAGACGTTTACTTTCTGAGTCACGTCCGTTTCTGGTAGAACCTTGTCCTTTCTTATGTGCCATGGTAATGAACCGTTAATTAAATTCTTGTTTTAGCTAAGGGCCTCAACGAGTTCAGCCTTTTTCATGCTTGAATAACCTTCAATTCCTTGTTCTTTAGCCATTTTCTTTAATTCGGCTACTGTTTTAGAACTTAGGTCAGAAGTTGAAGCTTCAGCTTTAGTTTCTTCTTTTTTTGGAGCTTCCGCTTTAGGTGCAGCAGCTTTCTTTTTAGCTCCATTTAGGGTGATACCTTCAATTTGAATTTGAGACATCACTTGTCGGTGACCATTCATCTTTTGATACCCTTTGCGTCGCTTCTTCTTAAATACAAGAACTTTGTCAGCTTTAACAGTATCAAGGATGGTAGCAGATACCTGAGCACCTTCTACAACAGGGGTTCCTACTTTTACACCTTTATCATCTTTAACAAGCAATACTTTATCGAATGATACACTCTTGCCTTCCACATTCTGCTTGTCAACAAATAAAATATCTTTTTCGGCTACTTTGTATTGATGCCCGCCAATTTCTACAACCGCGTACATAGTCTTTCGTTCTACTTTTTTGATTTTTGTCAGAGCTTTAAAAGATAAGGCAATACGTGTTCAAAAAAAAGAATTTCAACTAAAAACTTTATACTATTCGTCATGATTATCTGTATGAAAAAATAATAGCGTTGGAATATTCATTCGATACATGGACTTCTATCTTCCTTTTTGCTTCAGCTCAGGGAATATTTCTATCTATTCTTTTGATCAGCAAAAAGAAAACTAGTTATTATTTACTAGCGGCCATATGTCTGCTTTTTTCCATTACACTGGTTGAATACGTTTTCTACTGGACCGGGTATCGATTTCTTTTTCCTCACTTAAACAGAGTTAGTGCCCCATATTATTTTGTATATGGCCCTCTGTTCTATTTTTTTGTGAAGTCTGTAATCGACGAAAAGTCTTATTCATTTAAGAAGATGCTTCCTCATTTTATTCCGGGTCTGGTCTTCTTGTCAATGAATGTGCCTTACTATATTTCAGGTACTGAGACAAAAATTCAAATGATGTCAACAATACCATCCAGTAATACCTGGATAATTGTGATGAGCAAGCTCATCCCATGGACTCAAATTCTTTCTCTATTTTTGTATTGGGCATTAGCATATGGGGTAATAAAGAAGTTCGGAGATGCATTAAAAGATGACAGGCTGGTAAAAGTATCAAGTGCACTTTTTCTTGGTTTCGCGCTAGGTTTCCTCTCGTATTATATCATGATAGAGTTTTACGGGTACTTAAAAGGCTATGACTACGCAATCTCATTTTCTATGAGTGTTTTTATTTATGTGACCGGTTATCTGGGATATAGCTATGGCTCAAAGAAGGAAACTTCAGTTTCGACTCCAAAATACCAGCATTCTTCATTGGGATCGGTAGAGAAGAAAAAGATTTCACAAAAATTGATCGAGGTGATGGGGTCAAATAAACTATTTTTGCAAAAAGATCTCACCCTACAGCGCCTGGCAATTTCAATTGATATGCAGAAGCATCATGTTTCGGAGGTGCTTAATGATGAGCTAGGTGAAAAATTCTCTGATTTTGTAAATCGATACCGGATAGAAGAAGCCAAAAAGTTGTTACTGGAAAAACACGAAGTACTCACTATTCATGGTATTGCACTTGAGTCTGGTTTCAGTAATAAAACTTCTTTTAATAAAGCATTCCGGCGTTTTGTGGGTTGTACACCTTCTGAATTCAGAAAACAAGAGACTGCAAAGGGTGTAAATCCCGATTAATCGTTACAGTTTACGTTTCTGATTTCGAAGTGATAGGCTTAAGATTGGTGAAATATCAAACCAATTTAGGCCATGAGAATATCACTCCTTTTGTTATTTGTTATTTCATCCACCTCCGTATTTGCACAACAGGCTCAACAATCGCGATGCAAAACAATGCCCGAGTATCGACAGTTTGATTTCTGGATAGGAGAATGGGAAGTAAAAAATCCTCAAGATGTTGTAGTAGGAAACAGCAGAATTGAGCTTACTATTGGTGATTGCGTAATTTTAGAAAACTGGACGGGCGGCTCGGGATATACCGGGAAGAGTTTGAACTATTATAATATCCTAGATGGCAAATGGCATCAAAAATGGATCGGAAGTGGTGGGATCCCTATTGAATTCTCCGGTTCATATGATGAAAGTGCAAAAGCACTTAAATATACCGGAACGGGAGTAGGTCAGGGAGGAGTGAAGTTGGAATACAAACTTACCTTCTATCACCTGGCAGATGACCATATTCGCCAGCACTGGGAGCAATCATCTGATGAGGGTAAAACCTGGACGACGATTTTCGATGGTCACTATTGGAAGAAAGAAAGCTAAGCTACTTTAGATGGGGCTCTATGAAAACCCTGTCTGTTTACATGCCCGATGTATTTGCCGATGATTTTAACTTCTTCGAATACATCTGGATCTATGTATATATCATCATATGCTTCATTAGCGGCTTCCAGTCGAAGCCCGTTTTCATCCCAGAAAATTCTTTTTAGTGAAGTTTCTCCATTATAAAGTACTGCTCCAATTTCTCCGCTATTGAGCTTTGTATCCATAAGGAGTACAAAGTCGCCATCATATATATCAACATTCTTCATGCTGAAACCGGATACTCGAAGGGCAAAAAGTTTATCAAGATTTGGGAATAACGTGGACATAGTTATGCTTCCTAAATCGGCTTCAACAGCTTCTTGTAAATAACCGGCAGCAATTAAACCACGAACAGGAATACCCTCATAGTCGTTGTTTTCAGCCAGTAAACTTTTTTTATCACCTGGAAGATCATATTCCTCATCATTTTTTTTGACCAGAAATCCTTTTTTAAGAAGTGCCTGAATATTTTGGGTGACACTATTTGGAGATCGATATCCAAAATGTTCGGCTATCTCTCTATAAGTAGGCCAAACATCATACTCTTTCTTATAGTCAACAATGAATGAAAAAAATTCCTGTTGTTTTCTCGTTAAATGCGCATTATCCATGATGATATTTATTTACTGTACAAAACATGTGTAATAAACGGAGTTTTAGAATGAAGTTCAATAAAAAATGTGTGCAAAATATGTATATGATATTTGGGGCTTTTTTTCTGCTTCTCATAGCTACAAACTGCACGAAAACTACTCCTGAGCAAACGGAGCTTCTAACAGTTGACTATCCTGAACTTTATACTTCTGTTTTTGAAAGAGATGAGCAGGGAATACTAGGTGCTACTAATTCTGATCTTTTAAGTACCCAAGCCTGGAATGCAATGATAAACACCCAAACCGAGGATATAGAGGGATTGATCCAGAAAGTAAGGGAAGCAAATACAAAAGAGGCCTGGGCTTCTTTATGGTTTAAAGAAATTGAAGAAGCACAGTTGAACGTACTACATCAGTATTGGCAGGAAGAGGGGATAAATAAAGCCGGCCTGGCTTCGGTACTTGGTCTTCACGGAAACATGGAGACATTATCGATGTTGTTAAACAGTGAGAATACCTCGGGTTTTGAGGACGGATTCGAAACTGCCCTGGCGATTGGCAGATTATCCGCAAGTGATGAGCTTAGTAAAGAAGATGAGATGGCAATCATAGAAAAGGCATTTTCATCAACAAATGGAAGATTGATACAAGCTCACCTATATGGTATTTATAGAACACGGAAGGAACTTGATGAAGGGAATGAACAGAAAATGCTCGAAATGCTGGAGAACTTCTATCCGGATACCCCTGCAGCTGAGCAATACATTACCCGAATCTTAATGCCGAATAATATGGATGTTGCTCTTTTCAGGTTTGAACTAGATGAATACCAAACCATGGATGTGCAACTGGCGATTGAGATTTCAAGAGGAATAGCAAGATATCCTCATACCAAGCATGCTGTTGTGGTATTAAATGCTATGCTTGATCATGTAAACCCAAATGTAATCATTGAGTCGCTTATTGCGATTCAAAGTAAACCGGAGTTGTTGGGAGAGCTGGATCGCGCGATTCTCAATAAAGTGGGACTTATCAGAGGAGTAGAGCCGTCATTACGGTTAGAAGCTATAAACACTATCAGGAATCCTGGACAATATGAAGATATCGTTTATGAATTAGCTGGTGAAGATCCATACCTGAGACCTAAATTCTACAATGTCCTAAAGAAGACATTATCAAATACAGAGTTTTTAGAACAACTTAAATCAGACATTGCCTCCGAACAGCGCTTAATTAAATTTTTCGGTATCCAGGAGTTGGCAGGTTGGTGGGAAAATTTAGAGGAAGATCAAAAGACTGAATTTCAGAGTGAAGTAAAACAAGAAGTCAGAGAGGTTTTAGGATCAGTAGATCGCTCAATGACATTTGTAATGGCTTCATTATTGAGGGACTCGCTCATTATCGAAGATTCAGAGTACTACGTTATCGAAGACTTTCTCACCCGGTTTAAACTTCCGGAAGATATAGAAGTATATCAGGCAATTACATCTGTTCTAAAAGATCGTTTTGAGGATGATGCACAAGCTCTAATAGATTCCTTGGCTGCATTAGGTAATAGTGCACTGAATCAGACGCTTAGAAATCAAGGATGGGAAATTGAAGAGGGTGCAGCTCCAAGTACTGTATTTAGGAAACCCGACTGGAGGCGCTTAACCAAATTAGGTATCTCTCCCGTTTTAATTCTTGAAACGAATAAGGGAGATATCTTAATCCAGATGGATGTTCTCACTGCTCCGGCTACTATATCAGGAATGGATAGTCTGGTTACAGCAAGAGTCTATAACAGGGTACCCTTTCATAGGGTAATACCAAATTTTGTAATTCAGGGTGGAGATATAGAGACTCAGGATGGTTTTGGCGGACCTGATTATGTGGTGCCAACTGAAGGAAGTGCAACTCACTATTTCAGGGGTAAAGTAGGTATTGCTAGTGCCGGCACCGATACAGAAGGAAGTCAGTTTTTTGTTATGCACGATTGGATGCCCCACTTAACAGGAAGATATACCATCATTGGAGAAGTGATTGAAGGAATGGAAGTGGTAGATCGAATTGTACGAGGGGATTACATAGAAAAAGCCTACTGGCAGGTTTCTTTAATTGAATGAGTCCTTCAGATTTAGAATCTCCTGCTCAATTTCTTGGATTATCTCTTTTGAGTTAACGTGCTGAGCTTTTTTAGGTTCTCCGAATAAAAGAACACTATTAAATGGGACTAAAATTCGCTCGCCTTTCGGTAAAGTCTTACCCATGCCTTTCATATAAGCGGGTAGGTATTTGATATCAGGTCTTTTTTCTAACAGTACTCCTATGCCTCGCTTGAATTTAGACATTACTTCAGGCTCGCCCCTTGTTCCTTCAGGAAAAAGGATAAGTGAGTTGCCTTTATCAAGTTCCTCTATCATTTTATCGATGGGGTTTCCTGATGTCTCTGAACGAATATTTTTTCTGCTTATAAGGAGAGTATTCAGGAAGTAATTACTGAGGAAACCCAAAAAACGAGTCTTTCCAAAATAATCGCCTGCAGCAACTGGTTTCACAGTATGAATTCTTTTGGGGGGTATTGAAGAAAGGATGCTTACGGTATCGAGATGACTATTATGATTAGCAATGATTACAAATTGAGATTCTTTTTTAAGAGCTTCCGAGTTTTTGGTTTTTATCCCTACAATTGCTCTTAGAAACCACTTTACGAGTACGCACCAGATTAAAATCAATACGATCTTTCGCATCTCAATAGGCTAAATAGTAGATAAAATGAAAGAAAACAGGAGCCGTGTAGGAGAGCGAGTCAATTCTATCAAGTATTCCTCCGTGACCTGGAATAGTATCTGAAGTATCTTTTATCCCGATATCTCTTTTGATACTTGATAGAACGATGTCTCCAGAGAACCCGGCAAAGGCTATGAGAAAACTCGCAAAAGCTGCATAAAAACCACTTAGAGGAGTTAGAAAACTCAGGAAATAGCCAATAACAGTGGTACTTATTAGTCCACCCAAAAATCCTTCCCAAGTCTTATTTGGGCTAATTGAAGGGATAATTTTATGCTTCCCAAAAATCTTACCAAACGTAAATTGAAGAACATCATTAATCTCTGTAAGGAAAACTAAAAAGAGGAGTAGCCCACGTCCTCCAGATAAAAATCCATCGATTTCAGGTAAGGATATGAAATAGGCCATGTGACTTATTCCAAATATTGAAAGCATCACTGTGAATTGAAGTTTGGACATGGATTCCACAATTCCTTTTGTATCTCCTTTAAGTACAAGACGCAATGGAAGCAATAAGAACATGACGACAGGTATAAAGATGATGAAGGCTCCATACCAGCCTATATAAGCGAGGAAATACTGTATAGGAATAGCGAGATATGCCCATAGCACAGCATTTCTATCAGAGTTTCTGAAATCCAAAATAGAGTAGAGCTCTCGAAAGGCAACAAAGGACAGGAAAGCAATGGCTACATAGGAGATTTCATTTACTACCATAGTAGCTAGCAGGAACACAATACTCATAACCCACCAAGACTTAGTACGCGCTTTTAGCTCAGAAAGGTCAAGGCTTGGTTTCAAATGACCAATAACCCAAAAAGCGATGCTTACCACTACCAATAGTCCTAAGATTAAAGCAACTACGATTAATAGTTCATTTGAAAAAATACTATCGAGTGCAAATATCTTGTCCATCAGGAAATCCCTGCTTTTAGTCGTTTAAAAGTGCTTACTAATATTAGCAAGTTTATGATTGAAAATATCCACATTTGAAAAGGGAGAAGATTGATCTCAAAAAAAATGAGTAAGGCAATGCAGCTAATAATAAATGCTCTATCACTTTTACCCATTGGACCATCATATCTTCGTTCTCCTGAAATTGTTTTTGATAGTATTCCTGAAAATTCATTCAATATCGAGAGACATAAGAAAACAACGATTAAAAGCTGAGCTTCGTCAAAAAAAAGAAGCAGAGGGAAGTAAATGAACAGATCGGATAATACGTCTCCAATCTCATTTAAAGCTTCACCTATTTTAGATTGTTGATCATAAGTTCTAGCCATCATTCCGTCCAACGCATTTAATGCCATTCGTAAAAATAAACCAACAGGTACAGCGAGCATTAACCAATTATATTTGGGTGAATACGAGAAAAGAATTCCAATGATGGCAGATAATAAAATAGAAGAAAGTGTTATTTGATTAGCTGTAATACCAACCCTATTAAATGCTTTCAGAACAGGATTAAGTAGTTTTTGAAATCTCGGTTTTAATTCATAAATGGAGATCATAAAGACGCTATATTTAAATCCAATTGGGTAACGCTAATCTACTAATTCAAATTTTAAAACCTATGAAAACACTTGTTAGCCAACTTTTAATGTTTGTTTTTATTACTCCATGTTTATTTGCCTTCCAAGCTCAGGTTCCCGAAGCTACTGAGTTATATGTTGATTTAAAGAAAGTCACTCCCGGGGTAGGGACTAGCGCTCCTTCTGATGCTATTGTGCTTTTTGATGGAAGTGACTTATCTAAATGGCAAAGTTTAAAGCAAGGCCTTGGTGCAAGTATGGATGGTATGAAGGATATCATACCTACCCTTAAAGCAGATGGAGATGGTGAGGTTGCTCCATGGTTGATTGAGAATGGGGAGATGGTGGTGAAGCCAGGAACAGGAAACATAGAGACCCGTCAAGGCTTCGGAGACATACAACTTCATATTGAGTGGTTGGCTCCTGAAGATGAAGGAAAAAGTGGACAGCTTTATAGTAATAGTGGAGTATTTTTCATGGGTATGTATGAAGTTCAGGTCCTAAATTCATATGAAAACCCAACCTATAACAACGGACAGGCGAGTTCTGTCTATAAGCAGCATATCCCTCTTGTAAATGCTTCAAAACCCGTAGGTGAGTGGCAAGAGTATGATATCATCTTTATGGCACCTAAATTTTCAGATAAAGGTACGCTAGTATCTCCTGCACGCATCACTGTGTTTCATAATGGAGTATTGGTACAGAATAATGTAGAGTTACTCGGGCCAACCTGCTATATAGGCACTCCATATTATGTAGCTCATGAAGCTAAACTACCGATAGCTTTACAGGATCATGGAGACCCTATGCGTTTTAGAAATATTTGGGTAAGAGAACTTTAGAGATTCTCTAAAATCCAGGTTTTAAAAACCTGCTGAAAATATTCTGAATAAGGCTCTGAGGAGGCTTCCTCATCAGACACACACATAGTAGCTATCCTAAAATCATGATTAGCAGCGGGTATGATTTGGAGACTGATATTCTCAGGGATATCCTGGCTAAAGCTATCATTAATGGCTCCAATGGCCCATCCCGGGTAGACGTAAAAATCATTTTCTGCAAAAGCAAAGAAAGCTGGTAAATTAAGTTCAAGAAGGTGGGGCTCCGGATTAAAGTTGCTTAATTCTCTCAGTTGTCTCCATGCTTTTCTCACAGGAAACCAAGTAACCCAATTGATATCAGAAATGGACTTTTTACTAGCCTTATCAAAAGCTTCATTATCGGGTTTTCCTTCACACAGGTATTTACTGTAATACTCATTGGTGAGCTTGAGTTTGATATCATAGGTAGGAGCAGCTAAAGAGGCGATAAGTTTAAGTTCATCCCGGTAACGATCTCCCATAATTTGAGCGACCCAGCCCCCTTGACTGTGACCTATTACTCCAATTCTGGATGAGTCGATTCTCCCCTGTGTTTTTAGAAAGTCTACAGCGGCTTTAGCATCAGATGCCCGCTCATATAAATTGGTTCGTTGCCACTTACCTTCTGATTTACCAACTCCTCGCTTATCAAAATAGAGGAGCGCTACTCCTTCGTTTAGAAAAAGTTGTTCGAGGTTTTCCTGTACAAAGTCTTTATAGATAGTTCGATGCGAAGAATTAGGACCTGAGCCTACCAGGAAGACCAATACTGGAGCATTGGTTGCAGTATCAGGAACTACTAGCTCACCATGTAGAGTGAATCGGCCATTATTAAAAGTAATATTCGTCCTGGTTACATCTTGTGCAAAAGAGCTTTCAGATAAAGCACCAATCAAGAAAAAGAATACAAAAAGGCAACGAACGATATTCTTAGTTATGCTCATATAGTGTAATCTCTGATAATTGCCTCAATTACGGCTAGCCCAAAAGGATGTTTTATTCGTACGTACATCGCCTAAACTTAGGGAATATTATTACCAGGTTGCGAAAAAACTTTTTAAATAAAAAGGGCGCAAGCAACTACGCTTGCGCCCCTATCGCTTGTGCCTGTGCGGAGTTAATTGTCTCTAAATGGATTTGAGAATTTCTCGTCAGTAATAAGTTCTGTATCAGTTAAGGTTTTCATGAAAGCAACAAGAGCTGCTTTTTCCTGGTTGGATAAGTTCATTCGTACAGGCGTTCCGTTTCTATTGCTAAGTCTGTTATCCAGGTTAGGACTGTTCTGTATACCCGAGTCATAATGTTCAACTACTTCCTCAAGGGTTGCGAACCTGCCATCATGCATGTAAGGAGCGGTTAACTCAATATTTTTAAGGGAATTGGTTTTGAACTTCCCATTGTCCTGATTTCTTCCCGTTATTTCTCCGAGTCCAAGATCGGTTAACACTGCATCCAGTCCATTGTTTCTGGCCTCATCCCCAACAAAGTGATCAGAAGTATGACAATTAGAGCAATCAGTATTGTTTGAAAAGAAAACACGTTTTCCTAAGTTTTCAAGATCAGTAAAGTTGGGAAAATCATCCTCAGAGTCATTCACCTGAGCTCGTCCAACATCATATTTAGATTGGTAAGAAACCATTGATCGAACAAACTGAGAAAGAGCTAAAGAAATCCGGTTTGAAGTAATCTCATCATCACCAAAAGTCCGGGTAAATAGAATAGGGTAGTACTCCTGTGCAGATACTTTTACCACCATTTCTTCAAGAGTAAGACCCATTTCAATCGCATCCTGAATAGGCAATAGAACCTGTTCTTCCAACGTGCCAGCACGTTCATCCCAAAAGAAGTTCCCATTTTCATAGAACGCTGCACTGGATAATCCCATTGAATTCCTACCCGTTAGTCCACCTTCAAAACCTTCACTAAACTGGTTAGGATCTGAAAAACCATCTTCCTGAACATGACAGGAAGCACAGGAGATGGTATTATTTGCAGATAGGTTTACATCATAAAAAAGAACTCTTCCTAAAGTGGCACCCCAATCTGTTACCGGATTGTTATTGGGAGTATTGTCCTGTTCTTCATTGTCATTTTGATTGAAGAAAGCGGGCAGATCTGGATCGGCATAGTTGTATGCTTGGTCGGGTAAGTTTAGATATTGATCCAGAACTGCCGCCTCTTCAGTTTCTAAAATTTCTTCTTCTGCTACAGAGTTATTTGAAGCTTCTTCACAGGCAACAAATAAAAAAATTAGGGCGAGGAATAAATTTTTATAGGGTCTCATAACATACTTTACATGAGTTCTTTTGACCCTATTACACCTGACTTGAGTAATACCCCTAAAAGAAATTAAAATTCTACAAAGAGGAGCTAATTGATCTTCTTAACCAGGGAATCACCTCTTCCTCGAACCAGGGATTTTTCTTTAGCCAAATGTTATTACGAGGGGATGGATGGGGCATAGGTAAATATTCAGGAAGGTATTCCCTAAAGCTTTTAACCGTCTCAGATAATGTATTCTTCATCCTGTCTTTGAGATAGTAGGATTGGGCATAAGTTCCAAAAAGCAGAGTAAGCCTGATCTCAGGCATTGAATCCAGTAACAATTGATGCCATAGAGGAGCACATTCCGGACGAGGAGGAAGGTCACCAGACTTTCCTTTTCCCGGATAACAAAAACCCATAGGTACTAAGGCTATTACAGAAGGGTCATAAAAAATTTCTTTCGAAATATTCATCCACGAACGCAGCCTATCGCCACTGGGATCATCCCATGGAATTCCGGATTCATGGACTTTAGTCCCCGGCGCCTGGCCGATAATTAATATCTTACTTGTTGGCGAAGCCTGAACAACTGGCCGGGGTTCTAAGGGAAGAAATTCTTCACAAACCCGGCATTGCGCTATATTCTTTAGAAGCTGCTCCAAATGGAAGGTTAAGAGTCGCTCCCATTTAAACTATCAGGATATACGATGGGACGAAGGGATTCAAACCAGTCAGCCAGGGTTTCTCGTTGCTCATCTGTAAGCCGGGCATCGGCATGTCCCCAGGTATAAGAGGGGAGAGGCATTTCTTCATTCAGGGTATATTCTACACCTTCCTCCAGTTTATGGTCAGCTCTTCTTGGAGGATATTCCCCAAAAGTGGAAAAGTTCAAATGTGACTTCCCATGGTCCACATGGTCTTTCACCCACCATCCCACAGGCTGTACATAGGTATACCATGGATATACGGTTTTATCAGAGTGACAATCATAACATGCTGTTTTAAGAATGGTAGCCACTTCAGCAGGTGGGTTGTGGATATTCATTAAATCTAAAGCCGGATCAGATTCCGGGTTAGTTCTATCGATTTGAAAGATTTGCATAATAAGGAAAACGCCAAGAAGGCCTAAAAGGATTTTTTGAAGCATAGCAGATGTAATTCTTTATCAGAGAATGATTTCTGCGAATATAAACTTCTAAAATACTTAATGAAACCTAGCCTTTTGGAGTAAACGATTGAATCCCGGTGATCTCTCTTCCTAGAATCAACCCATGGATATCGTAAGTACCTTCATAAGTATTCACCGATTCCAGGTTCATCATGTGGTGGATGATTCGATAATCACCGGTAATACCATTACCACCATGCATATCTCTGGCGATGCGTGCAATTTCCAACGCTTTACCACAATTATTGCGTTTGGCTAGCGAAGTCATGGAAGGGTGGTCTCTTCCTTCATCTTTTAATTTACCAAGACGAAGGGCCAGCATCTGCATTGCTGTGATATCGGTAAGCATATTGGCCAGTTTGGTTTGGATAAGCTGGTTAGCAGCTAATGGTTTTCCAAATTGCTTACGGTCTAATACATATTGTCGTGCTTTTTGATAGCAGAATTCTGCAGCGCCAATGGTTCCCCAGGAAATTCCATATCGCGCACTGTTCAGGCACATAAATGGACCTTTAAGTCCCTTGATTTCCGGGAATACATTTTCATCAGGAACAAATACATCATCGAATACCAGCTCTCCGGTTTCAGAAGCACGGAGGCTCATTTTGTATTTGGTATGAGGAGCAGAGAAGCCCTTCATTCCTTTTTCAAGAAGGAAGCCTCGAATTACCCCTTCATCGTTTTTCGATTCTTTGGCCTTAGCCCATACTACGGCAACATCAGCAATAGGGGAGTTGGTGATCCACATTTTGGCGCCATTCATTTTCCAGCCGCCATCAACTTTTACCGCGGTTGTAACCATAGATCCCGGATCAGAACCATGATCAGGTTCGGTAAGCCCGAAACAACCAATGATTTCTCCAGAAGCTAGTTTTGGAATAAAGCGGTGCTTTTGTTCTTCGGTACCAAAAATGGAAATGGGGTACATCACCAACGAGGATTGTACACTCATGAAGGATCGATAGCCGGAATCAACCCGTTCCACTTCACGCGCTACTAAGCCATAAGCAGTGTAGCTGGCTCCACCTCCACCGTATTCTTCCGGGATATTCACTCCCAGTAGCCCCATTTCGCCCATTTCTCTGGCTATTTCTCTATCGAAAAACTCATCGGTGTTTCCTTTAAGTGCCCTGGGCTCAAGATTAGCTTGGGCATAATCTCGGGCAGTTTCCATGATCAGCCTGTCCTCTTCATTTAATTCTGATTCAAAAAGAAAAGGGTCGTCGATGTTGAAAAGGTTTTTTGACATTAAAAAAAGATTGGTTAGGGGATATGGTTGAGATGAGTGTATTAACTATGGTTTTAATGTTAATAATTAATCTAATTTCATGAAAAAAATACTAACACTTTCATTTCTTTTGTGCCTTTCAGGAGCTCTACATGCACAACAAGCCTCATTTCAGTCTTCCTCATCAGATTTCGTTGTTCCAGCAAATGAGCTAGAAAAGGTAAATAATACATTCTCATTCGGATCAGAAAATCTTTCATTAAGTGATGTAGTGAAATCTATTGAATTGAAGGAAATCGACATAGAAAATCAGGAAAGACCCCAAAGGAGAAGAGCGGGTGTTCTTTTGATTGCAGCAGCAGTTGTAGTAATTATTGTTCTTTTGGTTTAAAAATTACGAAAGCGTCTTTTTAAGCTCTCTGGCAATAATTAAGCGCTGAACTTCTGAAGTACCCTCGCCAATAGTCATAAGCTTGGAATCTCGTAAGAAACGCTCTACATGGTATTCTTTGGTGTATCCATAGCCTCCATGAATCTGTACAGCTTCTAGCGAAGCTTTTACAGATAATTCTGAAGCGAAAAGCTTAGCCATTGAAGCTTCGGTAGTGTAAGGCTTACCCTGATCTTTCAATGTGGCGGCTCTCCAAACCAGGAGTCTTGCGGCATCAATTTCAGTGGCCATATCTACCAGCTTTCCCTCAATGTACTGGTTATTGCCAATGGGTTTGCCGAATTGCTTTCTTTCCTGGGAGTATCTTAATGATTCTTCCAGGGCTCCTCGGGCAATTCCGACAGAAAGTGCAGCGATTCCAACACGACCACCATCTAATACTTTCATGGTGTCATAGAAGCCTTTGCCTTCTTCTCCGAGTAGGTTTTCCGCAGGCACTTTCACATTTTCAAGAACTACTTCAGTGGTATCCGAAGAGTTCATGCCTAATTTATGCATACCCGGTCCCGGAGTAATTCCTTCCCGATCGGCTTCTACTATAAAAGCACTGATTCCTTTGGTTCCCATTTCCGGGTTTGTTTTGGCAAGCACAATATAAATATCACCTACTGAGCCTTGAGTGATAAAAATCTTTGAACCATTGATGATGTAGTGATCACCATCTCGTACAGCGGTAGTTTTCATTCCGGAAGAGTCGCTTCCTGATCCTGGTTCGGTTAAACACCAGGCTCCTAAATGCTCACCTGAACATAAATCCGGCATGTACTTCAGTTTTTGGTCATGATTTCCTGCAATAGCGATATGACCGGTTCCTAAGGAGGTATGAGAAGCTACAGTTAAAGCAAGAGAAGCATCCCAACGTGCAATTTCTTCTAATACCAGGCAGAAACTTAGAGTATCAAAACCGGCGCCTCCATATTGTTCAGGATGATAGATACCAAGCATTCCCATTTCTCCCAATTCCTTCACTATCTCCATTGGGAATTCTTTGCTATTGTCTCGCTCCATTACAGTTGGAGCTACCGTTCTCTCTACAAATTCTTTAATACTATCACGAATCATTTTTTGATCTTCAGTAAGATCAAATGAAAGGCTTTGTTCTAATAATGTGTCCATCAACTATCCTTCTTTATTCATTAATTTTATTATTTGGAACCGCTTCCAAGATAACGCAATTAAAGCAATAAAGCGTTCGCGATGGGATTAGTTTTTGTTAAATATCGTGAGGGTAAAACTTTTTCAGAATCAGACCAGATATGCTTACTTCTTGGTCATCCCTGCGAAGGCAGGAATCTAAATTTAGCTTTTAAAAGTAGAACCTTGGTTTTAATCTAACTTCAGATTCCGGCTTTCGCAGCGGAATGACTTAGGTGCAGATCACCCAAAGTTCCAGTTCACACCACGGCCAATTTCCGGGTCTGGAAAATTCCAGTCTACGGCTCCCTGGTCACATGCATACATACACGTTCCACATTCGATGCAATCTTCAACCTGGAAATGAACTTGTTGGTTGTCATCCATGGTATAGCAATTGGCAGGGCAGACCCAGGTAGTACATTTATGAGGACATCCCGAGTTACAAATATCGGTATCAACAATAATGTGAGGTTTAATTTCTGATTTAGCCTGGTTGCGATAGCTAACAAGTCCGAGTCGTTCAGATAATTTTAGATTTTTCATAATGACTTACGCGCTTTGAATCCTAATTTCATTAGTTCCCAGAGTGATGAATGTCTTTTAACAGCTCCAAGTAGCATCTTTTCAGATTTTGGAGTGGGCTCGTTTTTAATAGTGAAGAACTGACGCCCAAAATCACACACAAGGTTTGGAACCTTTTGCTGCATGGTTTCTGTGTGAAGTAAGTGAACCGCATCCTGGAAGTTATTGATGTCTTTCATCACATAACTCTCATTCAACGCAGTTCGATAGCCTTTTAAAGTAGCCGATGAGTAATCTCCCTTTTCCTTGGCCTTCACAATGGTCTCTGCAGCCAGTATCCCTGATCTCATAGCATAATCCATGCCCTGTATTGCTTTTCCAGCGTTCATTAATAGGTTTGCCGCTTCTCCGGCAATCAGAACACCGTCTTTATACAACTCTTTTGGCATGGCTCTTGAGTCACCAGAAGAAACCACGTGCGCTGAATACTCAACAATTTCTCCACCTTTAATGGCATCAGCGATAGTAGGGTGAGTTTTGAAATGGTTAAGAAGATCATGAGGACTTCTCTTCTTTTCTCGCATATCTTTAATGCCAATGACAAGTCCGAGTGAGATGGTGTCTCGGTTGGTGTAAAGAAAACCTCCGCCCTCTACACCATCGGTGGCCCAGCCCACAAACTCGTTACTCATCCCGCTTAGACCATTTAATTGGAAACGGTCTTCCAATACTTTTTGATCAAAACGAATAATCTCTTTAATGCCAGTGAGCATATGATCTGCAGGAACATAGCTATCCTGAAGACCAACCTGACGAGTAAGCAGGTTATTAACCCCTTCAGCAATAATTACTGAATCTGCGTGAAATTCATCTTCTCCGGTTTTAATACCAACAGCTTTTCCATTCTCCATCATAACTTCATCTACCTTTATGTTGGTAGCAATGAAGGAATCCATGGCAAAATCGCTGGCATCGATGGCTTCCTGTACCTTGCCGGAAAGCCAGTTGTCAAATTTTGAACGAAGTACTACTACCCCGGAATAAGGAGTCTCATTGAAGTGCTGGGATTTAAAATCCAGGGAAAATGTTGATTGCTCATCCATGAAGGTGAGTCGGCGATGGTTGATGTAGCGTTCCCAACCTCCGTCTTCTTCTTCCCAATAGTTAGGGACTAGTTTTGCAAGATCACTTCCCCATAAAACCCCACCAGAAACATTTTTTGCTCCTGCAAATTCTCCTCGTTCTATGAGCAAGAATTTCATGTTATTTCGGGCGAGCGTCATGGCAGCTGCTAAGCCTGCAACCCCACCTCCGATTACAATACAATCAAATTTATCTTCCATAATTTTTGCGAGCGTTAGCGAAGCAATCTCTCTGAGATAGGCACGGTCTCGAAGGTTTTCGAGACCTCGCTAAGACACTTTGAACTAGTTATGCTTTATGTTTTTCAACTCTTCGATGAAAGGAGGGAGAACCTTGTATAAATCTCCCACAATGCCATAATCTGCTACTTCGAAAATAGGGGCATCAGGATCTTTGTTGATAGCTACAATCACCTTGCTATTAGCCATCCCTGCCACGTGCTGAATGGCACCCGAAATTCCTACTGCAATGTATAGCTGTGGAGATACTACTTTACCTGTTTGCCCAATTTGAAGACTTGGGTCATAAATGCCAGCTTCAGTAAGAGCTCTGGAAGCGCCAATTCCTGCATGAAGCACATCAGCAAGTTCACTTATTAATGCTTTGGCTTCTTCGTCTTTTACTCCTCTTCCTGCTGCAACAATGGCTTCAGCTTCGTTTAGGTCGATAGTATCACCCGTAGCAGATACTATTTCACGCAGCGTAGCTCTAAGTGTATTTATATCCACTGATACAGAAATATTAGAGACGGTAGCCTCGCTTGAAGCTTCAATTAAATCATAGGAGCCTGATCTAACTGAAACAAGGATAGGACTTCCTTCCACTTCTACATTGGCCATCATTTTAGCAGCCATTACCGGGCGCTTTGCCGATACTTTGTTTCCATCAAAATCAAAGGAAGAAACATCAGCAACTACTCCTGCTTTTTGATTTGCTGCAAGAGCACCGAGAATGTCTTTAGTGCCTTCTGTAGAGGCGAAGGCAACAACACTTGGAGAACTTGTTTCCATCACCTTTGTTAATGCTGATGTCAATGGAGCGTTTCTGTGCTTGTCGAATGAAGCATCTTCAACTACAAAAATTTCTGAAGCACCATATTGCTGAATGGTACTTGCGAAAGAAGAAGCGGAAGGATCGATAATTACTGCGGTACAGGTCAATCCATTTGCATCTGCTATTTGTTTACTTCTTGAGAGTACTTCTAAGGATGAGCGTTTTACTTTGCCTTCAGAGATGGCGACATAGGTTAAAATTGAACTCATTAAACTATTAAATCGATTTTATATTCTTGTTTAGTGATAGGGAGAACCCTTAAATCACACTGGCTTCGGTATCAAGGAGCTGAGCTACTTCTCGAGCAATTTCATCTGCTTCTCCCTCGAATTTTCTTCCTGCTTTACGTGCTGGTTTATGTTCGTAAGAAGTAACTTTTGATGAGGCTTTAAGCTCGCCTTCCGACAAACCAAGAGAAGAAAGTTCAATAGTGTCAATCGGCTTTCTTTTAGAAGCCATAATGCCCTTTAGATTTGGAATCCGTGGCTCGTTCATATCATTTGAACAAGTAATGGCACAAGGGAAGGGAAGGCCAATCATTTCCTGACCGGTATCTCCTTGGCGCTTCACTACTAAATTGTCACTTTCGATTTCAAGACCCACAGCATTGGTTGCATAGGGTAAATCCAATGCTTCTGCCAACATGCTTCCTGTTAATCCGGAGTCTGTGTCCTGTGATTGCTTACCCAGAGATACTACATCGTAGCTTTTATCTTTAAAGAAGGCAGCAAGGATGCTCGAATAGCTTCCGGAATCAAAATTATTATCGCCTTCAACTACAATATGACTTCCTTTATGGGCACCCATTGCCAGTGCCTTTCTGATGGTTTCTGAAGCTTTCGCTGAGCCAATACATACAACCTCTACTTCTCCACCATGTTTTTCAGTTAGAACCAGCGCTTCCTCAACGGCGGATGCGTCATAGGCATTGAGCACCATGCGATCACTATCCATTATCAGTTCGCCATCTTTAATTTGGAAGGGAGCACCAACGTCTGGCACCATCTTAATACATACAAAAAATTTCATTCGCTCCGTAATTTTCGTCTTGATATTTGTTCCTGTGGAACCGCTTTTTTAAGCCAAATAATATACAACTTTGAAACAGAAAAAGTTTGCACCAGAGAGATAAAGATGGAAGAAAAAGAAAGTTAGTTCTGTAACTCGTTGTACTCGCTTAAATGACCTTGATCAGTTTCCTGTAGAATAGTATAAGCTTGTAGTTGTACACGACTGTCTGCATCTCTGAAGATGGAGGCGATTTCTTTTGATTTTGAATCAAAGAAGAGGTCATATAAAAAATTACTTGTGGAACGCCTCTTTGCATCACGAATCTCAGTAAGGCTGGCTAAGACTTGTCTCCTTGCTTCCTCCTGGTTTTGTGTAAATGTGTCTAATCCTAATCGATGGTAGGTGTAGTAAGCGTTTCTAAGTGGGTGGTAATTATTATTCAGAAGATCAGCAATAAGCACAAATCGGTTCCTTTGATTATTACTATTTCTATTCCAGCCGATCGTATTCTCATTCTGAGCCAGATCTACTATATTTTGCGCCAGTTCAAAATAATCTGTTCCTCCTAAAGGAGAAAAACTGTCAAAATCATATCCAAGAATTAAATACATGTAGTAGTCAATAAATCCTGTGAGGGATTCAAATTGCAATTCTTCATGGATTAGGCTTTTTCCTTGAGGGTAGGAAAACTGCCAGGACTGGTCTCCAATAATAATAGAAGTAGTCTCAGAAGTAGTATTATAAACAGGTCTTCTTGCGGAAATCACTGTTTCTGCAACAAAATTGAAATCCTGGTCTCCATCTACAAGTACAATAGACAGCTGGCATGAAATACGTTCCTGTTCCTGGAATTCAACTTCAGTCCATCGAAATTCATTAATATAATTTTCCAGATCTGTCTGTAGAGATTCTTTAACATATTCAAAGGATGTTCCCTCTAGATTTGTGTCATCTACATTTACCCGGCAGTCGAATTCTTGCGATAACGAGGTGATAGGAATGAACAGCAATATTATTAAACCATGAATTCTTGCATTAAACACTTTTTTTATTCCTTCTAGATATATCATATTGAATAAACTTAAGCCAATGATACGAATACGAAGAATGTCATATAAAATTTCTTTGCTGTTCATTATTTGTGCAATTCCTGCATATGTATCAGCTCAAACTACCATGGGAGCTAGAGAGATTAGCCTTGGACAAGCTACTTCAGCATTAAAGGAGAGTAACTGGGCCATTTTTGGAAACCCTGCGCTCCTAAGTAGTTCTTCATCTACTGTCGGCTTTTACGGTTTAAGGAATTACGGTTTTGCAGAAATTACCGACATGGCAGCTTTTGGAAGTTTGCCAACTTCTGTTGGGATAGGTGCTCTTGGCTTCCATCGCTATGGCGATAACCTATTTAGCGAAACCCGAATCAAACTTGGATATAAGAACGAATGGGAACTTCTCCATTTTGGTGTTACACTAAATTATAATCACATCTCATTTGGCGGTGTATATGGCTCTGGCGGAGCTATAAGTATGGATGTAGGTTTGGCTTCCCAGATAACTGAGCAACTTTGGATTGGAGCCAAGGCGACAAATCTAAACCGTTCTTCTTATGAATTTTCTACTGACGAAGAAGACCTGGCTACAGATTTGAGTATTGGCTTTAGCTACAATTTGGAGGAACAGGCTCTGCTAGTTGTAGATGTAGTAAAGGATGTCCGATTTCCGGTGTCATATAGGGGAGGTTTAGAGGTTACAATTGTAGAAGGTTTTTTAGGTAGAGCTGGAATTACTACTGAGCCACTTACCTATTCGTTTGGATTCGGATACGGTAAAGATTTTTGGGAAATCAATGTAGCAGTTCAACAACACTACGCACTTGGTCTAAGCCCAGGTTTTGATATTTTGATTAATCTCTAGCAATGCGAGTCCCCAGTAAAATATTGCTAGGCTGTTTCTTTTTTTTTCTTTTGACAAGTGTTCAAGCTCAGGATAGCTCCCAGGTAGAGGTCGAAAAACAGCTTGAAGAAGCATTTGAAGAGCTGGATACAGAGGAAACCGGACTGACCGGGGAGCAACTTACTCAGTTTTTAGAAGATTTAGCTTCTAATCCTATCAATATAAACTCAGCAGGAGTGAATGAACTGCTTCAAATTCCTGGGTTTAACTTGATCCTCGCTCGGGCAGTAATTGATTTCCGGAGAAATAATCCTTTTGAACGTGTATCTGACATTCAAAGAGTATCAGGAATTGGTGCTGCTACTTTTCAAAGGATGAGACCCTACATAACAGTAGGTGGGGTATCTGATAGGTTTGCTAATCTCTATACAAATCCCGGCTATTGGCTTTCAGGGAATCAGTTCGAATATATTTCCAGATATCAACAAAATATTCAGGATCAAGAAGGCTTTTTGAGAGAAGATTCGCTAGGTGGGTACACAGGAAATGCGGTTAAATATTACCAAAGACTTCGGATGAGGAGCGATCATCTTTCCTTAAATCTAACACAAGAAAAAGATGCAGGTGAGACTCTTTCAGGTCCAACCGATTTCGACTTTAATTCCTGGCATATCGAGTTGAGGGAAAATGGAAACTTAAAAAACCTGGTAGTTGGAGATTATAGCCTCAGCTTTGGTCAGGGGTTGGTGCTTTGGACAGGAGGTGCTTTTGGAAAAGGAAGAGAAGTAACCGGAACTGTTAACAAAAATGAGAGAGGGTTAAGAGCTTATGGCTCAGCCCAGGAAACGGATTTTTTTAGAGGTATTGCCGCGACATATGGGAACAGGCTGCAGGTTACAGGTTTTTATTCTAGCCGTCCCAGAACGGCTTCAGTAATAAATGGAGATACAACCAATTTTCCATCTTCAAGTGGATTTCATCGAACCCTTTCTGAGATCGAAAGAAGAAATAATATAGATCAGGAGACTTTTGGAGGAAGGGTTACGTTTGATTCTCCTCTTGGGTATTTAGGTGTCACGGGCTATCAGACTACATTTAACTCTTACATTGAAGCAGGAAGTTCGTTAAGTGATTTATTCGATTTTGAAGGTAAATCTAATTCCGTATTCGGAGTTGACTACCGGGGACTAGTTGGGAATTCCTTTTTATTTGCAGAGGCTGCCAGAAGCGAAAATGGGGGCTTGGGCTTAGTATCAGGATTAGAAGCTCCAATTGGTCTTAATACCGATATCGCCATCTTATATCGAAATTATCAAAAGGACTTCCAATCCTTTTTAGGGGATGGATTTGGGGAATCTTCAGGAGATCCGAATAACGAAAATGGAATTTATCTTGGGATTGCACACGGCCTATCCAATCGTTTTACAATAAGTGGGTATATAGATCAATATAGCTTTAATGCTCCGAGATCTGGGAATACGCAACCTACACAGGGATATGATGTGCTAGGGTTAATAGAAGGGAGTTTATCTCGAAATCTAAATGTCTATGTACTCATAAGAAATGAGGTCAAGGACGACGAGTTCTTGATGACTGATCAGGAAGGAAGGGAAGTGATAACCCTTGGAAATGAAAAAAGGGCGAGTATTAGAATTCAAACGGAATACCAAATAAACCGACAGGTAAGACTTAGGACGAGAGGGGAGTTTGTTAGATTTCAAGGAGCGGGAGAAGATTGGGAGTCCGGGATTCTTATTTATCAGGATTTAAGAATACTTCCTTCCAGAAAGCTGCAAATTGATGCCAGAATCACTCTTTTTGATACAGATAGTTTTGATACAAGGCTCTACCAGTTTGAAAATGATCTTCTTTATGTGCTGTCAAATACAGCATTAAGCGACAGAGGGCAGCGTATGTATATGGTATTAAAATATGAAGCTACAGAATGGATCGATATTTGGGCCAAATACTCCATCACAATTATTGAAGATGCACAAACACTGAGTAGCGGGCTTGGAGAGATTCAGGGTAACAAGCGTTCATTCATAGGACTACAAGCGAGGATACAAATCCGTTAATTCTTCATAAAGTCAGTATTTAAAATCCTATATTCGTCCGAATTTCAAACTTCGTGCTTATGACAATTGAAGGGTGGTCGGTAGTAGGAGTAATAATTGGTTGTTTAGTCCTACTCATAACTACACATCTTTCCGTGGACATGATATTACTAGCAGGATTAGCTATTCTGCTAGTGTCAGGTATAATTGCTCCCGAGGCCGCTCTTTCTGGTTTCTCAAATGAAGGAATGCTTACTGTTGCAGCATTATATGTTGTTGCGGCTGGATTAAAAGAGACTGGCGCTATTCAATACATTACACAGAAAGTAATGGGCAATGCGAATACAGTTCGTTCTTCTCAAGCACGAATTATGTTCCCTGTAATGGTGATGAGTGCTTTTCTAAATAATACACCCATTGTTGCTTCATTTATCCCTGCTCTTGAACATTGGAGCAAAAGAACAAGGATACCCGTTTCCAAAATCCTGATTCCGTTGAGTTATGCTGCCATTCTGGGAGGTACCTGTACGTTAATTGGTACCAGCACGAATCTAATTCTGAATGGTTTGTTGATTGAGGAAACAAGCACCCGTTCCCTTGGTCTATTTGAGCCAGCACTTATCGGAATTCCTTGTGCTATCGCTGGGTTTGTATACCTCCTGATTTTTGGAGACAAGTTGCTTCCTTCGAGAGGAGAAGCATTCGAAACGTTCAAAGACCCAAGGGAATACACAATAGAAATGGTGGTGTCTAAAGGAAGCTCGCTTGTTGGTCAAACAATTCAGGAAGCAGGGTTGAGACAACTTCCCGGTTTATTTCTGGTGGAAATAATAAGAGAGGGGGAGATCATTGCAGCAGTTGGGCCTGGCCAGAAATTGAAGCAAAAGGACCGGTTGGTTTTTGCGGGTATTGTAGATTCGATAGTTGATCTCCAAAATATACAGGGATTAGTACCAGCAACGGATCAGGTGTTCAAACTGGATGCTTCCAAAAACGATCGGGTTCTGGTTGAGGCGGTAGTGTCGACATCTAATCCAATAAAGGGAAGGACAATAAAAGAAGGTAAGTTTCGGGATAGATATAATGCTGTGGTTCTGGCAGTTTCGAGAAGTGGGGAAAGGCTAAAAGAAAAAGTCGGCGATATTACTTTAAAAACAGGAGATACCTTACTTCTTGAGGCAAAAAGATCATTCCAAAGAAGGTACAGGAACGCAAATGATTTTTATTTGATAAGCCCGATCGAAAGCGCTGTTAGAACAAATTTTGAGAAGTCAGGAGTAGCTATACTAATTCTGACAGTTATGGTTGTTCTTGCAGGATTAAATATCATGAGTATGCTCCAAGCTGCTTTTATAGCTGGTGGGCTTATGATTGTTACCAAGTGTATCCGTTACTCGGTTAGTATAGAGGCTATTGATTGGAGGGTATTGATAGCTATTGGAGCTTCTCTGGGAATAGGGAGTGCTCTATCTTCAACTGGTGTAGCATCAAACTTAGCTGAGGGAATGTTATCTCTCGCAAAAGAAAATCCAGCTATCGCCCTCATCATCACTTATTTCATAACATGGATACTTACTGAGCTCATTACTAATAATGCAGCAGCAGTCTTAGTTTTTCCAATTGCTCTTTCAATAGCACAATCACTTCAAGTAGATTTTATCCCCTTTGCTTTGGTAATAATTATGGGAGCATCTGCAAGTTTTTCTACACCTGTTGGTTACCAAACTAATCTCATGGTTTATGGTCCAGGAAACTATAGGTATACAGATTACATCAAAATAGGGCTTCCATTAAATTTGATCGTAGCGGTAATAACCATATCTTTAGTGTCTAAATTTTGGAGTTTTTGACACTATTATTTAATGATTGAAGATATCATCAAGATTGCCAAGCAGGCTGGGGTAAAAATACTTGAGTATTATAATGAAGAGATAGAAGTTACTCATAAAAAAGATGAGTCTCCTTTGACAAAGGCTGATTTGGCAGCGCATCATGAAATTATAAATGGAATAAGGTCCATAGATCCCAACACACCTATAATCTCTGAGGAATCTGGAGTTCCAGATTTTGACGAAAGAAAAAACTGGAATAAGTTTTGGATTGTTGATCCTCTAGATGGCACCAAGGAATTCATCAAAAAAAACGGCGAGTTTACGGTAAATATCGCTCTTATTGAAAATGGTGAGCCAATCTTGGGAGTAGTATATACCCCAGCTATGGATCTCACTTACTATGCTGAAAAAGGGCTTGGCTCCTTCAAGCAAGTTGGAAATGATATTCCAGTGCGAATTTTTTCTGAACGAGCTGACAAATCAAGTCCTTTAAGCATGATCGAAAGCAGATCTCATGGATCTCAAGAGTTAGAAGATTTTCTTCAGAAAGAAGATCTAAACATCAAGGAAAGAATTAAATCGGGAAGTTCTTTAAAAATATGCTTAGTAGCCGAAGGTAAAGCAGATTTTTACCCTAGAATGGCGCCAACCATGGAGTGGGATGTGGCAGCTGGTGATTGTGTATATCGGAATTCGGCTAAAGAGGGACAGCATCCATCCGAACTAATGTACAACAAAGAAAATTTATTAAACCCATCATTTATTTTGGGCTTTTAAGCTATGAACGAGATTAAATGGAAACCCACGGTTCTTTGGTTCACAGGGTTATCGGGCTCAGGTAAAAGCACAATTTCGGAGCAGGTATTTAAGATCATTGAAGATCTTGGATATGAAGTTGAACACCTTGATGGTGATATTATCAGGGATATTTTTCCGAAAACTGGCTTCTCCAAAGAAGACCGAAACAATCATATTAAACGAGTTGGTTATTTAGCCAGTAGGTTACAAGCTCATAAAGTATTCGTAATTGGATCTTTCGTATCTCCTTATAAAGAAGCCAGAGATTTTGTGAGAGATCTTTGTGAAGATTTTACTGAGGTTTATATCTCCACGCCCTATGAAGAATGTGAGCGCCGTGACGTTAAAGGATTATATGCCAAAGCTCGTGCAGGAGAAATCAAACATTTCACAGGACTAGATGATCCTTATGAAGCTCCGGAGAATCCGGAATTGGAAATAGATACGACAAATATTACGCTAGAAGAAGCAGTCCAAAAAGTAATAGGATATCTAAATAGCCATAAAGCTGTATCTTAATAAGGACTTTAAAACGCAGTAAAAAATGACATCATATAGACTAACCCATATTCAGCAGCTTGAGTCAGAAGCAATTTTGATTATGCGTGAAGTAGCTGCGCAATTCCAGAAGCCTGTCCTATTATTTTCAGGAGGAAAGGATTCAATTGTCATGGCTCATTTAGCGAAAAAAGCATTTTACCCAGGTAAAATTCCATTTCCTTTTATGCATGTTGATACAGGCCACAACTTTGACGAGACCATTGACTTCAGAGATTGGTTAGCAGAAGAGCTCGGCGTTGAAATGCTGGTAGCTAGTGTACAGGAAGCAATAGATCAAGGTAAGGTTAGAGAAGAAACGGGCCCAAGAGCTAGTAGAAATACGCTTCAGATTACAGCGCTACTAGATGGACTTGAAAAGTATAAATTTGATGCTGCTTTTGGTGGAGCAAGAAGAGATGAAGAGAAAGCCCGTGCAAAAGAACGATTTTTCTCACATAGGGATGAATTTGGTCAGTGGGATCCTAAAAACCAGAGACCGGAACTTTGGAATTTATTCAATGGGAAAAAACACATGGGAGAACATTTCAGAGTGTTTCCGTTGAGTAATTGGACCGAAATGGATGTATGGCAGTACATTGCTGCTGAAAATGTGAAAATACCTTCTCTCTATTTTTCTCATGAAAGAGAAGTATTTGAGCGTGATAGTGTATACTTGGCTAAATCGGAATACATCCAGAATTTTGATCATGAGATCCCAGAAAAGAAAACGGTTCGATTTAGAACTATTGGTGATGTTACTTGTACCGGTGCAGTATTATCTAATGCATCTAGCCTAGAAGAAATTATACAAGAGGTTGCTTCGGCAAGAATCACCGAACGAGGGGGAAGGGCTGATGATAAGCGATCAGAAGCAGCTATGGAAGAGCGAAAGAAACAAGGATATTTTTAAGGATTAAAAGGATGTCAGAACAGTTAGATAGCAATGCTTACCTGAATATGGATTTGCTTCGTTTCACTACAGCAGGTAGTGTTGATGATGGTAAGAGTACATTAATTGGTCGTTTACTTTACGATTCAAAATCAATCTTTGAAGATCAGCTAGAAGCAATTGAGGAATCAAGTAAAAACAAAGGGGATGACTATACAAATTTAGCGCTCCTTACAGACGGTCTTTCGGCTGAGCGCGAGCAGGGAATTACAATTGATGTTGCATACAGGTACTTCTCTACTCCAAAAAGAAAGTTTATAATTGCTGATACTCCTGGACATATTCAATATACCAGGAATATGGTAACAGGAGCTTCAACCGCTAATCTGGCAATTATTTTGGTTGATGCCAGGCACGGTGTAATTGAACAGACATGTAGGCATTCATTTATCGCTTCCTTATTAGGGATAAAACATATTGTTTTGTGTGTAAATAAAATGGATCTCGTCGATTATAGTGAGGAAGCATTTGATAAAGTAGTTAGCCAATACAAAGAGTTTTCATCAAAATTGGATGTGCCGGATATTCACTTCATTCCGATCAGTGCACTTTATGGTGATAATGTAGTTGAGAAATCAACTAAAATGGATTGGTACAATGGCCCGACCCTTCTGTATACTCTTGAGAATGTGGAGGTAAATAGTGACTACAATCATGTTGATTCAAGGTTTCCTGTTCAGTGGGTAGTACGACCACAATCAAAAGATTACGTCGATTATAGAGGATATGCGGGGAGAGTAGAAGGAGGAGTGTTTAAGCCTGGCGATGAAGTTATTGCGCTTCCTTCAGGTTTTACTTCTAAGATTAAGTCCATTCATAATCATACTGAAGAAATTGCAGAAGCATATCAACCTATGTCCGTTTCCATTACTTTGGAAGATGATATTGACATTAGTAGAGGTGATATGATCGCTAAAGCGGATAATCAGCCTCAAAATGGACAAGATATTGACTTAATGGTTTGTTGGTTGAATCAGCAACCATTACAGCTTAATGGAAAATATACAATCAAGCATACTACCAAAGATGCTCGCTGTATAGTTAAGGAGATCAAATATAAAGTTGATATTAATACCCTTCACAGAAAGGAAGATGATTTTGAAATTGGATTAAATGATATAGGTAGGATAAAAATCCGCACCACAGCGCCTTTATTATATGATAGCTACAAGAGGAATAGATCTACAGGTAGTCTCATAATTGTAGATGAATTCACAAATGTTACTGTGGGAGCGGGAATGATTATCTAAAAAGAATCAGATATCGTATATACAGAAAAAGCCTGCTCGTATATTACTTGCAGGCTTTTTGCATTTATAGAAAGTAATAATGATTTCTAAACTTCTTCTTGATAATACTCACTATACGTTCGTTTGTAATAAGAGTAATTAGTGTAATAATCAGTACTTCGCTTTGGATCAAATGCATTTAGTACAACTCCTAAAACATCAGCATTAAGGTGATTTAAGCCTTCAAGAGTATACTTTAATTCTCTTTTGGTAGTAACATTGAACCTTGATACCACTACAATTCCATCTACAAGTCTCAATAAGGAAGCAGAATCTGAAATAATACCATAAGGCGCAGTATCTAAGATAATATGATCGTACCGCTCCGAAAGCTTATCAATCAACTGTTTTAATCGCTTACTATCAAGAACAGTAGCAGGTTCAGGAGTCTTTTTACCAACAGTGATTAAATCAACATTTGGAGCAATGGTCTCTCTAGTAATGTCGCTTATCTTAATTGTTTCGAATAACGAATCAGTTAAACCTGGTTCTCTATTTTCACCAAAAATTTTGTGCTGTGTTGGTCTTCGCAAGTCGAGGTCAATTAAAAGAACACTCTTTTCAGCTTCTGAAAAAGTAACAGCTAGGTTAGCAGCTAGTGTGCTTTTCCCTTCCCCCTTAGTTGCACTAGTTACCATGATTACTCGGTGTACTTTATCAGGGTTTGCATAAACCACGTTGATACGAAGTCTTCTATACGCTTCAGAAATTGGGGAAATATGATCTAAAAAGGTAATTAGTTGATTGGATACAGATTTATCATCTATGAATTGTCGTTCATTAGAGTCAAGGCCATCCAATATAGAAAAGTCAGGAATAGTTCCTAAGAGAGGTAATTTGAAATCTTTAATTGAATCTGTTGAAGTTATCTTATCATCAATTAGATTTCTTATAAGTACAAATCCAACAGCCAAAAAACCTCCAAAAAAGAAACCTATGATAGTGATAATTTTTTTTCTCGGCTTTATAGGTTCTAAAGGAACTAGTGCTTTATCAAGTGGGCGTCCCAACCCAAATTGAGTTTTTTCCCATAAACTCATTTCAGCATATTGACTGGAAACTAGTAGAAAAAGCTCTTCATTAATTTTAACATTTCTCTGTAATTTCGCTAATTCTATAATGTCATTTGGAAGTTTTTCGAATTCAAGATTTAGTGACTCATAGTATTCATTTAAGAAATTAAGCTGAGTCTTATATTTTGTTTTTTCTACCTCAAGTTCTATGAGTTTTTCAGAAATTTCAGCTAAGCGTTTCATAACTGATCCATCACCTCTGCTTGCAAAGCTTAAATTTAAAGCTGAATCATTTTCTAAAAGATCATCAGTAACACTTTTAATCCGTAATTTAAATTGATCAATTTGAGATTGAATTCTTATTATTTCAGAGTGTTCATCTGTAATATTAGGGTTTTTGACTTCTAACAATAGCTTTTCAGTCTCTAGTTCTGATAATGCAAATTGATAACGCTCAATAATAGCTCCAAAGGCTTCAGAATATTGATTAGCGAGACCGGGTTTGATCTCATTTAATTGCTGCTGATATTCTTCAAGCGATGAGTTTACTGCTACAAGAGCAATTTCAACCTCTTTACGTTCGACTTCTGCTCCTGAAATATTTACTATCAATTTTTCAGTTTGTGGGTCTACTGCAATGAGTTGGGACTGATCCATAAAAGTCTTAAGAGAGTCTTCGACAACTTCTAATTGTTCTTGAATCTTACTTTTTTCTCCTCTAAGGAAGGTTAGTGCATCAACAGCCATTCTTCTATTTTGATCTGTTGAGATCGATGAATATGTATCCATAGTCATATTTACTATCTCAGAAGCTTCATATGGTGAGGGGCTCTCGAACGAAATTCTTACTAGGTCGGCCTCTGGATCTATTTGTGAGAATGATATGAGGCCTCGAAAACGCATAGCTACCGTATCTACAGATGTGGAAACAGGATTGTCTGGATATGATCTCATAACAATAGGATAAATGTTTCCAGTTTCATCTTTTTGTATCTCTAGTATCTTTTCTGCTAATTGGTAGCTTAGAGAAACACTTCTAAGAATTTGCAATTCATTAGCAATGGTGCTTCCAACTCCTATTCCGTATGTGGTAGTTAATAAATTCGAAAGATCTGATCCTGCATATGAATATCTATTTTTACTTTCACTTATAATTATAGTACCACTACTACTGTAAATTGGAGTAAGTGACAATGAGAAAATCATAGCACCAATTGTAAATACAGAAGTAATCGCTATTATTTTCCATTTGTTTAGGAGAAGAAGATTGGCGAGTTTTAATAGGTCAACTTCCCTTTCTTCTGAGGAAAAATTATTCTCAATATGAGAAGGATTTTTTGGTGTTCCATTTGAACCGTTAAGATGCATCTCTTTTTTCTGACTTTAAAAGGTACAAGATAGAAAAGAATTTGATAAATTTTGCCGATAATATAACATAAGAGGAATAAGTTTTAATGCCTAAAATAGCACTTTTGTCAGATATCCACGGTAATTTGTCGGCTCTAAAAAACTCCATAAGAACACTTGAAAAAAAAAACCCTGATTTATGGCTTTGCTTGGGTGATATAGTAGGCTATGGCCCTTTCCCTTCAGAATGTATTAAACTTGTAAGGGAATTTAATATGGTTTGTGTAAAAGGTAATCATGATGCTGGAGTTACTGGGGATCTAGGATTAAAGCATTTTAGAGATCCAAATAGAAAATTGATTGAATTGACTTCGAAAGAGCTGGAAGTTGACGAACTGAATTGGTTAAAAGGTTTACCTCTTGTGGTTAGAAAAGAAAATTGGATGGCCGTACATTCAAGCCCAGATAACCCTGAAAAGTGGGAATATATAGAGAGCGCTTTCAGAGCGCGTGATTTGCTTAATGAAATTGACGTAGAATTATGCTTTTTAGGGCATACTCATAGACCAGCTCTTGTTTCAAATCAATTGGGAGTATATGAATTTAAAAAAGGGTATAAGTATATGATAAATCCTGGAAGTATAGGGCAGTCTAGAGACGGAGATTATAGAGCTGCATGCTCCTTTATAGATACAGAAAATTTTGAGTATAAAAACTTTAGAATAGAGTTTGATCAGGAAGAAAATTTATCTGCTCTTATGCGAAAAGGATTTTCAAGAGCTGAAGCTCGTCGTTTATTGAGGCTTTAATTTTTATACTAGCTTGATAAGATTAAAGTGTATATTTAAAGTTTAAAAAATTGATCTTACTCAATATCAGATATGAATAGAAAATTCTTACTTTTTTTAGCTGCATTACTTTTATCTATTAATCACTTGGGATATTCTCAAGCTCAACAATTATTTACTTCACAACAATTTCGACTTGGAGATAGGATAATACGAATCGCCGAACCTGGACAGCTTGCCGATTCCATCAATGTTTGGGGAGATATTGGTTCTCCAGGTAGATACTTGGTTCCAAAGGGCACTACCCTACCTAAACTTATTTCATATGGATTTGGTCCGAGTATTTTAAGAGATGGACAAACTGATTTAGATTGGTCAAAAATGCGTGTAGAGGTTCATGTTCAAGAATATGATGCCGAAGAAGGTCGAGACAAAATAGAAAAATTCCGCTATAGGTTTGAGGAGCCTTTTCCAGAAGGTATGCATGATTTTCAGATTGAAAATAACCAAACTATAACGCTTAGAGTAAAACGAAGACCAACTTTTCGAGATTATATAGGAGTAGTAGCACCTGTTATATCTGCAATTGGTACTGCAGTAACTGCTTATGTACTTATTGATAGCAACTATTGATTCAACGGGTGAATAAGTAAGTATGAATATTTTGGTTACTGGAGGAGCAGGTTTTATTGGGTCACATCTAATAGATCGTCTTCTCAAAGAGGGTAGAAATGTCCTAAATGTTGATAATTTTGACCCTTTTTATTCAAAAGAAATTAAGTTAAAAAATATTGAACACCATTTTGGGTATGAGAACTATAGATTTATTGAGTTAGACATTCGAAATAAAGATAAGCTAGACAACTTGATTCCAAACGATACAGACGTAATCATTCATTTAGCTGCAAAGGCAGGTGTCAGGCCCTCAATATTGAATCCAATATCATACCAAGAAGTAAATGTTAAAGGAACGCAAAACTTACTTGAAGTGGCGAGAGATAAAGAGATCAAGCAATTTATTTTTGCATCTTCGAGTTCTGTATATGGCAAAAACCCAAGTGTCCCTTGGTGTGAAGATGATAGAGTATTAGAACCTATTAGTCCTTATGCAAGTACTAAAGTAAGTGGTGAATTGTTGGGACATGTATACAGCCATTTACATGGTATTCGTTTTTTGGCATTACGCTTTTTTACAGTCTATGGGCCACGTCAAAGGCCGGATCTTGCCATTCATAAATTTCTTCGATTGATGAGTGAAGGTGAGGAAATTACATTATATGGAGATGGTTTTACGCGACGAGATTATACTTATATAGATGACATCATTGATGGCATAATGGCTTCAATACAATACAAAGGATCAATGTTTGAATTAATAAATCTTGGTAACAACCAAACTGTAGGGCTTTTGCAATTGATCGATGCAATTGAAACTGCATCAGGAATTGAAGCGAAGAAGGTATTTGGTTCAGAACAACCTGGGGATGTAAAACAAACATGGGCCGACATAAGCAAGGCTGAAAAAATACTAAACTATAAGCCTTCAATATCAATAAAAGAAGGTTTACCTCAATTTGTTGAATGGTACAAATCTGTTAGAGAATGATAGGTCCAATAGATAGTACTACATTTTTCTTGATAGATAATTTAGAATCTTCATGTTACTGAAGAAACTTTGGAATTCTCCCACGGTCACACAGTACGGGAAATACATTTCTACTCTTGGAAGTGCGGTTATTCTCTTGCCTATTATTTTATCAAAATTTCAATCTACAGATATTGCTATCTGGTTATTGATATCTACCGTAACTACGTTTTCAAGTATTTTATCTTCAAGGTTGCAAATCACATTTATGAGGGTAGTTTCTTTTGCGTTTGCAGGTGCAAAAGATTATAAGCCAATAGTCGATTATGGAAAAAAAAGGGGGGACGGTAAACCAAATTGGCTCGGTATTCAAGATATATTCATCACCCTAAGTAAAACCTTTTTTTATGTAGCTTTGGTCAGTACAATTATAGTTGTTATTGGTCTTTCTTTTGGTGTAAACAATTTAGTAGAAAGTTATACCCGTGAATATATTTTTATAACGCTGATAGTTGCTATATCAACTTTATTTACTGAAAATTTCATTAAGTACAATATATTCTTGATGGGCTTTAATGAAGTTGCATTGGTAAACAGATGGAATACTTTATTTGGTGTAATAAGTATAGCGGGAGCCTTAACAATTGTTAGTATTGGAGGAGGTTTACTGGAGCTTGTTGTATGGCAGAGGCTAATTCCCATGATCTCAGCACTAAGAGATAACTGGCTTTTTAATAATTATCTTAAGGAAAGAGACATACAGAAAGAAGGAAACTTTGATAAAGAAATTCTATATGCAGTCAAAGAACCTCTCTGGAAAGGGTTGGTAGCACATGCTTCCCAGATGGGAATGGTTCAGTTTAGTGGAGTGATTTTTACAGCCTATGGGGATCCAGCCGTTGTAGCTGCATACCTTTTTTCTCTAAGAATACTTACGATCTTAGCCCAGTTTGCCCAAGTACCTTTTAGTAGTAAAAATCCTTACTACTCACAACTTCGATCTGAAGGAAATACCTTGACACTCGCTAAAGTATTTCAAAATCGGATAGTTATTTCTTTAGCTACATATACCGTTGGAGTGGTCACAATACTATTAGTCAATGAGTTTATACTTGAGTTAATAGGCTCAAATATTTCGTTCGTAAGTAATGAAACCTGGCTTCTTATGGGCCTATTTTATGGAGTAGAAAGGGCGAATATTTTATATCAGGCTATTTTGGCATCGGCTAATCACGTAGTATTATACATTGAGCAAATAATTGCTGCTATAATTTCTTTAGTAGGATTGCTAATATTTGTCGGAACTTATGGTATAGTTGGGATAATTTTAGCTTTGTTTTTACCAAGGACTATTTTATTCAATGTAAGAGCATTGAAATATGCTGCAGATTCGCTGCATCAAAATTTGATATCTTTTGGTTGGAGGACATTTTCTCCAATCCTAATACTATTATTAGTGTATATAGTAATCCTCTTATGATTAAAAAAACTATAGCAAAAATTATTGAGTATCTAATACCCGAACAGATTCACTTATACCTCGCAAAAAAGGAAGAAGTCAAAAGAATTCTGACTTTACGTCAAAATTCAAAAAAAGATGAATGGCTAAGTGAAAATAAAGATAAACACAAAGGAGAGAGATGTTTCATTCTAGCAACGGGCCCAAGTTTAAATAAAGTGGATCTATCAAGAATTGAGAAAGAATACACAATCGGAGTGAATAGCATATATAAAATTGCAAACGAAATAAATTTAGACTATTACATATATGTGTCCAATTGGTATTGGAAAAATCATGTAGACGGAATAAAAAACCTAAAATGTGATCGTAAGTTTTTGCCAGTTGAATTACAAGAGAACTTAGAATCAGAGGTACCAACAAGCTGGATAAATGTACTAAGACCAAAATATAACAGTAGATTTGGGTATCCACTTAAAGTACCATCATTCTTTTCAAAACAGCCGGATGAGTTTTTTACCGCAGGTGGTACAGTAATTTTCTTAGCGCTTCAGTTAGCACATTACCTTGGATTTAAAGAAGCAGTTATTTTAGGGTTAGATCATACCTATAAAAAGGATGATTACAAAAAGAAGCAACGAGGTGGTTACATTTATGATACCTCAAAAATCAAAGATGCACATTTTGATAAAGATTATGCGCCAGAAGGTATTTCAGTACCAATTGATTTAGAAGCAATGGAAAATGCGTATATAATGGCTCATAATATATTCAAAGAATCCGGACGGAAAGTCTTAAACGCCTCACCGGGAACAATGCTAGAAGTTTTTCCTAAAGTAGGCTATAACAAGTTATTTTAATGACACAGTTAAGTATAAAACAGTACGATCTGATCCTGTTCGATCATGACGGTGTAGTTTTAGATAGTAACTGGATTAAGTATGACAATATTAAAAAAGTCACTGCTCCATACATCCAAAACTCACAGGAGCAGGGTGAATTTCTAGATTATTTTATTGGAAATAGTGGTGTTCCGAGAGAAGAGAAACTACTTAAGTACTTTAAAGAGTCTGATTTTGAGGACATTATGCGAGCTTATAATGAACTTAATCTGCAGACACTAAAGGGAGCAGGTATTGTCCCGGGTCTTGAGAATCTTCTTACATTTATTCAAGATAAGAACGTACCTATGAGGATCGTCTCTGGGGGGGATGAAGCTGAAGTAAAAGAAGTTATGGATCACAAGAAATTGAGCACTTATTTCACGCATATTCATGGAGGTCCCAAGTCTAAAAAATATCATTTACTTAAAATGAATCTTCCTAAAAATGTCCTATTTTTCGGGGATAGTAAAAAAGACTATGAAGTAGCCACTGAATTCGGGTTGGATTTTATCTTTATCTATGGATTTACAGCAATGAGTGATTGGGGAAATTTTTTTTGCTCAATGAATGATGTCTTGCTTATAAAAGACTATACAGATTTACAAATAAACTAATGACTATTCTATGATTCGAATTGGAATAAACGGCATAGGCCGTATTGGTAAGGCCATTTTTCGCAATAATTTAAAAAACAACTTCTTTGATGTAGTTGCGATTAATGACATTAATCCTGATATAAACAATATTGCATATCAGATTAATTATGATACACTTTATGGTAAGTTAGATGATAAATACCATGTGGAAGGTGAAAACCTTGTTAGTGTCCATAATACAATTAAGGTGTTCAACAATCCTCACATTGATGACGTTCCATGGGAAGAAGTGGGTGTTGACTTTGTGATTGATGCTTCAGGCGTGTTAGATAATGTTATAAGGGCAAAAAATGCGATTAAAAAAAATAAATTAAAGAAAGTGATTGTAACTCATTCCCCAAAGGAAGTAGACTTTACTATGGTTCTAGGGGCAAATGAGGAAAAATTTGACGCTGACAAACATCAGGTTATTTCATCAAGTATCTGTGACGCTACGGCCCTGGGACCGGTTGTAAGAATTATTAAAGATAATTTTGGTATTAATTCAGGGTGGGTAACAACATTACACCCTTGGTTAAACTATCAAAATTTAATGGATGGATCCGCTAGTTCGTGGTCTGTTCCTGGTGAAATTTATCACCACTATGCACTTGGTCGATCTTCAATTGGTAATATTATACCAAAGCCAACCTCAGCGATGAATGCAACGTGTAAGGTTGTCGATGAAATAACAGAAGATAAAATTGGAGTTTTTTCTTATCGGACTCCTCATGCTATTGTTGGTAGTGCAGATCTAACGCTAAATCTCTCTAAAGAAACTACAAAACGCGATGTAATTCGTGCATTTGAGAAAGTTGAAAAACAGCAATTATGGCCTATTATTCACAATAATCTGGAACCACTGGTCTCTCTAGATTTTATGGGAACCAGCTATTCAGCAGTTGTAGATCACAGATGGACAGATTTGGTTCAAGGAAAGGCATTGAAGTTAGTTCTCTGGTATGATAATGAATGGGGCTATTCTTCGAGGGTGATCGACCAAATTAAATTTATTGAATCAAAACTATGAACAATAAAATTGTAGCTGTTATACCAGTAAAAGAGAAATCTGATCGGGTAGAAAGTAAAAATTTTAAGCCGTTTATTGATGGAAAAAGCCTTTTCGAACGCAAATTAGACCAGCTAATAGAATCAAATTCATTTGATGAAATATTTATATCTAGTAATTCAGAAACAGCTAAGAAATTAGCTAAGGAACGAGGGGTTCAATACATCGACAGATCAGACGATTTTTGCAATAACATCGTACCATGGAGCGATGTTATTCATGAAGTAGTAAGTTCACTACCTGTTTCAGATGTAACCTCTGTGGCATGGTGTCATACGACTTCTCCATTTTTCTCAAATTTTGCAGATGCTGTGAATACCTATAAAGAGCTTGGGGACGAGTATAATGGCTTGGTTGCTGTAACTCGCTTCAATGGTTTTATCGTTAATGAAAAATGCCAGCCTTTGAACTATTCATGGGGAGTTTGGCATAAATATTCTCAATTTCTCGATAAGTTATTTTCGATCTCTGGAGCACTATTTATTGCCAAGAAAATGGAAATGTTGAAAAACAGATATGTCATTTCAACGAATCCATTATTGTATGAGACCGATGAACTTGAAGCCATAGACATCGATACCCCATTCGATTTTGAAATGGCGAAACTCATCCATAAAAATAGAGATAAACTACGGATCAATGTTTAGAGAAAATTTCCTTAAAAAAAAGCTGGAAGCTGGCGAATTTGTTCTGGGTACCTGGGCAATAATACCGTCCGTTATTACAGTTGATATTATGGCATCTGCTGGTCTGGACTTCATTATAATTGACGCTGAGCATGGACCTATTTCATTTGAAACAGCACAAAATATGGTGATAGCTTGTGAGTCCAGAGGAGTATCTCCAGTCATGAGAGTTGGGACAATTGACGAGTCGGATATTTTAAAAGCATTAGATATTGGAGTTCATGCAATTCAAGTTCCCAATGTGAAATCCAAAGAAGATATCGAGCAATTGATCCACTACTCGAAATATCCTCCAAATGGAAATCGTGGCTTTTCACCATTTACAAGAGCAGGTAATTATAACATCGAAAATTCTACTAAAATGTCTGTTGTGGGTAACGAAAACACACTTGTTGCAGTAAACATAGAAGGAAAAGAAGCTATCGATGAAATAGACAGAATACTTGAGATTGAAGACTTAGATATCCTATTTATTGGACTCTTTGACTTATCAAAGTCTTTGGGCATTCCAGGACAGGTTGACGATCCAAAAGTGATCAACTACCTAAAAGAGCTCAATACAAAAATTACCAAAGCCGGTAAATACACAGGAACCATTACAACTTCTGAAGAGAAAGTGATCCAATTCAAGAAGCTAGGGATCAAGTATATTGTCCACTTAGTCGATTGCGATATGCTAAGAAATAGCTATGCTGAAGTAAAAGATACTTTTGATAACGTTTAAGGGGTAGTTGTGTCTAAGATAGCTATAACAGACTATTTCGATAATGCCGATTTTGAATCTGAAATTCTTGGTGATCTGGTCGGAATGGAGATCGGTGAGGATACCGAAGTTTTATTGGTGTGGCATACTCATGTTAATGAAAACTTCGTAAAGGATTTGCCAAACTTAAAAGGTGTTCAGCGTTATGGAGTAGGCTATGATACACTTGATTTAGACTATCTAAAATCAAAAGGTATTATATGCTGTAATAATCCTGATTATGGGACTGATGAAGTTGCTGACACAGCTATTGCAATGATAATGAACATTGCTCGAGGTGTTTATAAATACAATCATGACGCCAGAAAGTATTATGATAGCTGGCAAGAAAATGTGGATACCACAATCAAAAGAAACAGTGAAACCATCGTAGGCATTATAGGGGCTGGTAGGATTGGTGGAAGCGTTCTTTTAAAATGTAATGCGTTAAGATTTAATACAGTTTTCTACGACCCTTTCAAAGAAAGAGGATATGAAAAAATGATCAATGGACACAGAGTTGATTCAATAGAGGAAGTTCTTGAACAGTCTGATATTATATCTTTGCATACACCACTGAATAATGATACTAAGGGATTGGTAAACAGTGAATTTATTCACAAAATGAAGGATGGAGCCTCATTGGTAAACACAGCTAGAGGTGGTCTTTTTTCTGATTTGGATTTATTGTTCGATGCTCTTAAATCAAACAAACTATCTCAAATTGGGATTGATGTTCTAGAATATGAGCCACCAATGTCGAATAAATTAATCGACGCCTGGAGAAACTCTGAGGACTGGTTGGAAGGAAGATTAATTATAAATCCTCACACTTCTTATTACTCCCAATCTTCATATAGAGAGTTAAGGTTGAATGCTGCAAAAAATGCAATGCGCATTTTAAATAATGAAACTCCTTTCAATATAATTTAGATCTAAAGCATGTCTATGAATCAAGTAGGAATATTAGGTTTCGGAAAAATGGGGCAAATAAGAGCCGAAACTATCGAGAACACAAAAAAAGCAGTAGTAAAATCTGTCTATGAATATTCTGACCAGATTAAAATTGAAGATTATAATAAGGTAGAATCGCCAGATGAAATATTCAGTGATACAGAAATTGATATCATTTTTGTCTGTACACCAAATTTTCTGAATAAAGAATACACTATTAAAGGACTAGAAGCTGGTAAGCACGTTTTCTGCGAGAAACCACCAGCATTTACAGCAGATGATGTGCAGGAAATTATTGAGGTTGAAAAAAGAACAGGCAAAAAGCTAATGTACGGATTCAACCATCGCCATCATTCAAGTATAAAACATATGAAAGGATTGATTAAGTCCAACGAATATGGAAAGATTCTATGGATGAGAGGTAGATACGGTAAATCTGTAGATGAATCTTTCTTCAAAGGATGGAGAGCAAAAAGAGAATTAGCAGGTGGTGGTATTTTTATTGATCAGGGTATCCATATGTTGGATTTGTTTCTACATTTTGCAAAGGATTTCGATGAAATTCATGCGATTGTTTCTGATCTATATTGGGGCTTGGATATTGAAGACAATGTTTTCGCTATGTTTAAAAATACAGAAACCGGTATTGCAGCCTCACTTCACTCTACAATGACACAATGGAGACATCTGTTCTCAATCGAAGTATTCCTGGAAAAAGGCTATATGGTTTTAAATGGTCTAAAAACATCATCTGGAACTTATGGCGATGAAGTTTTATCTATTGCCAAAAACAGGTCAACTGCACCTGCAGCAACCTGGGAAGATGAAGAAAGAATTACATTTCATACGAACTCATCCTGGAGATCAGAAATTGATCACTTCATGGAATGTATTACTGAAGACAAAGCGGTTTCAGTTGGAAGCTCAAATGATGCGCTTAAATTGATGAAAATAATTGACAAAGTTTACGAAAACGCAAAATAAAATGACAGATAAGGAATTTTTAGAAGATTATTTTAATAGATACGAAAAGGTTCTATTTCAGACGGATGTAACCTCTGAACTTACTGCGACCAAAGAACTCTTTCAGAAAATCAAAAATGGCAGAAAGAAAGTAATGTTTGCAGGCAATGGCGCAAGTGCAACCATTGCCAGTCATGCCGCGTTAGATTTTACAAAGCAGGCGAAAGTTCAGGGTTTATGTTTCAATGAAGACGCATTAATCACAGCTTTTGCAAATGATTTTGGTTACGAAAATTGGGTTGCCAGAGCAATTGAACATTATTATCAAGAAGGCGACGCAGTGGTGCTAATTAGTTCAAGTGGTAGTTCAAAAAACATTGTGAATGCAGCCAAAACAGCAAAAGAATTGGGCATAAAGGTAATAACCTTTAGCGGTTTCGGACCAGATAATACTCTTAAATCTTTGGGTGATATTAATTTCTGGGTTGAGAGTAAAGCGTATAATATTATTGAGCATGCTCATTCTATTTGGCTTCTTGCAGTCGTTGACATGATACTAGGGAAAGCTGAGTATAGTGTCTCATAACTAATTCTTTTTCAAATGAAGATTTTAGCAATGATTCCTGCTCGTTTGGGTAGCCAAAGATTAAAACAGAAAAATCTCAGGAGTATTAATGGGAAAACATTACTTCAGTTAGCCATTGAAAAGTGTAAAAATACCAAAGTATTTGATGAAGTTTGGGTCAATTCTGAAAGTGAGATAATTGGAAATGTCGCTCTTGAGAATGGTGCAAAATTTCATAAAAGACCGGAAGAACTTGCTAATAATAGTGCAACGAGTGAAGATTTTATCTATGAATTTTTAAAATCCAACGACTGCACACATGTTGTGCAGGTTCATTCTATAGCACCTTTATTATCACAAAAAGATATCATCGACTTTGTAGAGAAGATGATGGTTTCAAAAGCAAATGTATTTTTAAGCTACGAGCCAATTCAGATTGAGTGTGCATACAAAAATACTCCAATTAATTTTACCTTTGACGAAAAGACAAATAGCCAGGATCTGGATCTGATACAACGTATCTCCTGGTCAATTACCGGATGGCTCAAGGATGAGTATATAACCAATTATGAGATTGGTAAATGTGCATCATATGCTGGAGATGTCGATTTTATACCAATTAGTAAATTAGCAAGTCATGTAATCAAAGTAGAAGAAGATCTAAAAATAGCACAAGCTCTTTATGATTTGGTAGTGGAAAACGGAGGATAAGTGAAGATTTTTTTATCACATAGTTTAAATAATAATACTCCAACCTATGGAAATAGATCCAGAGTATCAGTTTCCAAAATAAAATCAATTAAAGAAGGTAGCACGGTTAACGAGAGTACAATTAATCTGCCTCTACATTGCGGTACTCATATTGATTTTCCCCATCACTTCTTTTCAGAAAAAATTACTCAGGAGAATTATGAAGCCGATTTTTGGTTCTTTAACAAACCAATCATTATTGAAGTTGAACAATCTGAATTAATCATTGACGAGAAAATAATTGATCAACTAAAACAAGTGAAAGACAAAGCTTCTTTTGATATTCTTCTAGTTAAAACCGGTGCGACAGCATTTAGATCTGAATCCAGATATTGGGAATATAATTATGGGCTTTCACCAAATGTAGCCGATTACCTTAAAGAAGAATTTACTTCAATACGTGTTGTTGGAATGGACTTTATTTCGCTATCAAGTTACCAACATTCAGATGCTGGAAAAGCAGCGCATTATCATTTCTTAGATCCTAAATCACCTATTCTTGTCATTGAAGACATGGATTTAACTAAAGTAGATGCAAATACAACTCTAAGGGAAGTAATTGTTTGTCCATTACGAATTGATGGAACCGATGGTGTGCCTGTAACTTGTTTTGGTATAACAGAGGATTAAAATGAATTATAAACAAGAGTTTGAAGACGCAAAACAAATAGCTATTAAAGCAGGTGAAAGATTAATAAAAGAGAAAAATTTAGAAGTTCTTTCAAGCCAGGGTAAAGACACAAAAGCAAAAGCAGATATTGAGACAGAAAAATTTATTCTGAATGAAATAAAACGTGTTTCAGATTTTCCATTATTAAGTGAGGAATCATACCAGAATTATAATAATGTAAAAGATGTGCCTTACTGGATTATTGATCCAATTGATGGTACACTTAATTATACGAGAACAATACATCTGTCTTGTGTCTCGATAGCCTTATGGGTAAATAATTCGCCAATTTTTGGAGTCATTTATGATTTCAATAGAAGCGAGTTAATTTACGGGTATGTAGATGCTGGAGCATGGTTAAATGATATCCAACTAAAAGCACCTATCTCGCGCCCGAAATCTGAATCCATATTAGGTACTGGAATTTCTACATATATCGATCTCGATAACGATACAGACTCTTTACAAGAATTTGTCCAAAAAATTACAAGCTATAAAAAAGTAAGATTACTTGGATCAGCTGCATTATCAGTGGCCTATGTAGCACTTGATAGATTCGATGCTTACATGGAAAAAGATATCAAGTTATGGGATGTAGCTGGAGGGATTTCAATTATACATTCGTTAGGAATTAAGTACGAAATGCAGGAAGTATCTGATTTCGGATACGATGTATTTGTATATAACCACACATAAATGACTAAATGAAACTTTGGAAAAATACACCTACATTGGATGAATATGTACCTGAACTCTTATCTAATGTTGAGGCAGCTGAAGGTCAAATCGCAGTAATTGGTAGTAAACCAATTAATGTTCATGAAATGCCTAACCTAAAAGGTATTTTTAAATGTGGTGTTGGTACTGATAATATTCCTTTTGAAGATGCAGAAGCATTAGGTATCGAAATACGTTTACCATCAAAAGAAACACAGAACATTATATTTGAAGAGACAGCAAATTTTGCAGTTTACTCAATTCTGAATGCTTTATATAAAAATGTTGGTGATTTAGAAAACTGGAAAAAGTACCAAAGACCGTTTCTTGGAAACAGAGGAGTTCTTCTAGTAGGACTTGGTAGAATAGGTACTTATGTTAAAGAAAAGCTCATTAATTTAGTCAATATATCAACATTCGATATCAGAGAAAATTCTCCTGAAGAACTAGTTGAATTGACAAAAAAAGCAGATGTAGTTTCACTTCATATCCCCTTAAATGAGCATACAAGAAGTTATTGGGATGCTGAAAAACTTGGTTGGATGAAAGATGGTTCCTTTTTAGTTAATACTTCTCGAGGTCCAATAGTTTCTGAAGAAGACCTATTGAATGAAATTAAGAATAGCCGGATTTATGCAATTTTTGATGTTTTTTGGAAGGAGCCATATCATGGGGAATTAAAACATTATCACCCTGAAAATTTCATAATGACCCCGCATATTGCCAGCACATGTGCTGATTTTCTTAAAGGATTGGCTAAAGATTTTTATGAATTTCAGGATCAGTTAAGTTCCAAAAGTAATTGAAATGATCACCGACTCATTCGATAACTATAATAAAGGCATTCTTTCAGATGAAATCTTATTTGGTGTTCAGACTTTAGCCACTACAGACATAGATATTGATTTTGGTACATATGAGCTAAGTAAGAATATGAGGCTTATAATTGATTCCTACCCACTTCAAAGTCTAAGCGAAGATAATGAAATCTTTGAAGTTCATAATCATACTATTGATATCCAATATCCATTGATTGGGTATGAAATCACATATTTTACACCTTACGAGTCCTTAGACAGATTCTCTGACTATGAGCCTGAATTTGATAGAACTTTATATAAGAAAACAAGTCAGTATGCCTCAGAGATCGTAACAGGGAATGGTGTATTTGCAATTTTTTATCCGGGGGATCCACACAGTCCGCAAAAAGGATTTGTGAATAATCTGATAACTATTAAAAAGGCAACAATTAAAATTATCATTTAATAAGTAGTTTGATATGTCAATAAAGAATAGCCCAATTTTTGATAGTTTACGAAATATTCGTCGTGAGATTAACCTCAAAAAGTATCAGAATATGAATAAAGAAATGATCAATCGGCTAAGATCATATCAAAACAAGCATTTAGGGGAAAGATGTTTTTTAGTAGCAATGGGGCCCAGCTTAACAAAAGAAGATCTTGAGAAGATACAAGATGAAGTAAGCTTTGGGTGCAATAAATGTTTTCTGATTTTTAATGAATCTACCTGGCGACCAACCTATTATTCTGTTGCAGATCATTTAGTTGTTGAAAACGCAAAAGAAGAAATAATTAGCGTGATTAATGATACCTCGATTGAATGCATATTTGATAACCAGATAAAGGAACAGTTTTCGGGTTATTCGGATGTAATTTATGTAAACCAATTATCGGATTTAAGAAATGGGTACGGATTTTCAGACGATTTAACCCGTGGGTATTTCAGTGGAACAACTGTTAGCTATCGAATGTTGCAAACAGCAGTTTTTATGGGGTTTAAAGAAATTGTGATTCTTGGAATGGATTTCAATTTCAATATTCCAAAAGAAAGTAAAGATTCACATCATAATTTGGTTAAGGACAAGATTTTAATAAATGACAAAGAAGTAAATCATTTCCATAAAGATTATCGAAAAAAAGGAGAGAAATGGACCGTTCCGAAATTGGACATTCAAATAATGGCTTTTGAAGCTGCAAAAGCGTATGCCGAAAAAAATTCTATACAAATATTAAATGCTTCTAGAAATACAAAACTGGAAGTATTCAAAAAAGTTAATTTAGAGTCTTTTTTATGATGAAATATGATTATCTCATTGTTGGAACAGGGTTATTTGGAGCAGTATTTGCCCATGAAGCAAATAAACAAGGGAAAAAGTGTCTCTTAATAGATAAAAGAAATCATATTGGTGGTAACACATACTGTGAAGAAACAGAAGGAATTAATGTCCACAAATATGGCGCCCATATATTTCACACAAATGATAAAAAAATCTGGGATTATGTAAATAATTTTGTTGAGTTTAATAGGTATACAAATACACCGGTAGCCAGATATAAAAATGAGCTTTACAACCTTCCATTTAATATGAATACTTTCAATAAATTATGGGGAGTAAAAACACCAAGGGAAGCAAAACAGAAAATAGAAGAGCAAAAAGGAGAGTATAAAGATATCAAGCCATCTAATTTGGAAGAACAGGCTCTCACACTGGTTGGAAAAGATATATATGAAAAACTGATAAAAGGTTATACTGAAAAGCAATGGGGTAGAAAGGCTACTGATTTACCGCCTTTCATTATTAAACGATTACCACTAAGATTTACCTACGACAACAATTACTTTAATGATAAGTATCAGGGAATCCCTATTGGTGGTTATAATAAACTAATTGAAGGTCTTTTAGATGGGATAGAAGTACGACTTGGGGTTAATTATTTTGATACTAAAGACGAGTTGGATCAACTTGCAGACAAAATCGTTTATACCGGTCCAATTGATAAATATTTTAATTTCCGATTTGGAGAACTGGAATACCGTAGCCTAAATTTTGAGCATGAAGTATTAGACACTGACAACTTCCAGGGCAATGCTGTTGTGAATTATACAGAATATGAAATTCCGTTCACAAGAATTCTCGAACACAAACATTTCGAATTTGGAAAACAAAAAAAAACGGTTATTACAAAGGAATACCCCATTGAATGGAAGCAAGGTATGGAACCTTACTATCCGGTGAACGATGAGAAGAATACTGCCAGATTTAAAAAGTATTATGGATTAACAAAGGATCATGAAAATGTCATTTTCGGTGGGCGCTTGGCAGAATATAAATATTATGATATGCATCAAGTTATTGGTGCTGCATTGGTTAAAACTAGAAAGGAATTGAATAAAAATGATTAATGCGCATGAAAAAATCGCTGCTGTAGTAGTTACCTATAATCGCAAACAATTATTGATTAAGTGTTTAGATGCAATAAAAACTCAAACAAGAAAGCCTGACATTCTATTTATTATAGATAATCTCTCGAACGATGGGACACCAGAAATTTTATTGGAAAAAAAAATAATTCCAAAACTTCCTTCAAAAAGTCCAGAGGTAAATGAAGTTATCGAGTGTGTGATAAGTACAGATACTGGTTTAATTGAACTTGTATATGTTCGAAAATCTGAAAATGATGGTGGAGCGGGGGGTTTTTATGAAGGATTGAAAAGAGCTTTTGAATCAGGGGTGGACTGGATTTGGATGATGGATGATGATGGCATTCCATGCAAAGATCAGTTAAGGAATCTGAAAAAATATTCAAAAAAGTTCTCACTGAAATATTGCAATGCCATTGTAATTAATCAAGAATCTCCAGAAGAACTGGCATTCGGGTTAAACGGAATCTACTATATAAAACAAATTAATGACTCCGAAGTTATACCAAGATTCATGAATCCATTCAATGGAACACTTATACATCGGGAAGTGCCAGAAAAAATAGGGCTCATAAAGAAGGAGATGTTTATATGGGGTGATGAAGAAGAGTATACAAATAGAGTAAAATTCAATGGTTATCCGGTGGCAACGATTACAAAAGCGAAACATTATCATCCCCCAAGCAGAAGCACTTTTACAAAAGTATTACCTCCCTTGCCTTTAAGAATAATCCTAAAACCACCTGAAAGATCAAGCATCTATTTTAGAAATTTAGGATATATAAATTATACATACAATCGAATGATTTTTTTTAAATTATTATTCAAATACAATTTGTATTATTTATTAAGATTTAAGATTAAAGAATTGTGTAATTTTAATTTGAATTTTATAGATGGAGCTAATGACAATTTTTCAAAATGAAGATCGTATTTATTAACAATTATTTGCATGAATATTATATTGGTGGTGCCGAAGAATCATCGAGAATTCTCATTAAAGAATTATCAAAATCTAATAGGGTTTACACTATTTCTTTTTATAAGGATAATATCATTATTAAAGAAAAAAAAGTTATCAATATTTTTTTAAAAAGAAATAGATTCCAAGACTTAAGATACGCTACACATTTTTTCAATCAATTAAACATCTCCTTGGCGTTCAAAGTAAAGAGTATAATAGATAGAATAGCTCCAGATATAGTTCATTTTAATAACATACAAGGATACCCTGCAATATTGATTAGATTTTTGGATCAGTACAAGATTGTACATACTCTAAGAGATTATAATACAATTTGTTTTAGAAATTCTTTATACAAAAATGGTATTTGTGACCAATGTAATCTCTGTAAACTTCAGAGTGTTTACAAAAAAAGTTTATATGCTAATATTGATGGGATCGTATCTAATAGTAATCTAACTTTAAGTCTTCATAATCAGTATGGATATAAAAGAGGGCAACAGTCAATTATTTATGCTGGTTATGATATGCCAAGCATTAAAATTCACAAAAACTCATTAACCGATATTCGATTTGGGTATCTTGGTAAGATCAATAAGGCTAAAGGTTGTCATCTACTTAACGAGATAGGAAGGCAGATTTTAGAAGCCACTGGGAATAAATTGTTAGTTGCAGGAACTGGAAATCAGAGCATTATAGATTCTTTCGATAAAAAATCCATAGATTATTTAGGCTATATGAAGCCTCTCGATTTTTACTCACAGATTAATGTAGTCATTATAACTTCGGTTTGGTACGATCCATTACCAAGGATTATTTATGAGTCTATTTCTTTTAATGTAATACCTATTTTGTCAATTCATTCAGGAGGTAAAACGATAGTTCAAAGTATAGATAAGAATTTGATTTTTGATCCCAATAATAGAGGTGATTTTGAAAGGGTGATTAGTTATTTAAAAACAACTAGTAACCTGAAATCAATCTATAAATCATTAAAACGAATAGGTGAGGGAAAACAATTCACAATTGAGAAAACTTCGTATGAATATATGGAGTTTTATAAAAAGATTATAAATGATTAATGATTCAAAACTTATTGATAAGTTTAGTTTTTTAGTTGTTACTGTCTATCTAACTCTAACTGTTTTTTCATCTCCAATTAAATTTTACTTAGAGGTAAAAAATATAAGTTGGTTATACTATGTCAAAGATTTAGCTCTACTATTAATTTTATTGATCTACATTGTTAAAGTTTTTATTACCAACAAAATACTATACAAAGGATTAGTTTTAATAAGTGTCCTAATTATTTCTGTTCTAGTTTCAATATTTTATTTGAACAATTATATCCAGCCTTTATTCGGGATAAGAGTTTTCCTTCCTCTTTTTTGTGGGATAATAATAGCCCCACATTTTTTTTTAAACCTGGAGAAATATATAAAGTTTTGCACTTTCCTATTAGTAATAATAATAACTGGTGTTATAGTTAATAATTTCGTTGTATATCCGTGGGAGTTTTTGGACCTGATTAACTTAGGCGGCATTGAGATAGATATTTCAAGAGAATGGACTACAGGTGGAGTCAGAAGATTAGCAGGCTTTTCAGGAGATTCTGCTACTGCATCTGTATTTATATTAGTCTTATATTTATTGGTTTTAACTTATAGTGATAATTTTAAGTTTAAGGTGGGCTTATTTATTCTATCTTTATATGGAATAATTTTAACTACTAATAAGAGTGCTATATTAGTTATTGTAATAATTACATTTATTCATTTATTCTATAAAGTATTTAAATCAGAATATATAAAATCTATTGCAATAGCTTCTTTTTTGTTGATGATAATGTTGCCATTAATGGGTAGTAGTTTGATATCCAAAAGTCTTTTTAACACTGAAAATGGTGTTCGTTTATACTCACTACAAGATCGAATTTATAATCATTGGCCAGAAACTTTAGAGTTAATCAAAAATGATGGTTCTGTTATCTTTGGAAGAGGTATAGGCGGTATAGGAACTTCACAGGCTTACTTTGAAAATGATAAGAGGCTTGCTGGGGATAATTTATTTTTGTTCGTTTATGCAAATTTCGGGGCGATAGGTTTTGTTCTACTAATATGGTTAATGTATAGAACTATTATGCTCAAGATTTCGACAGTGCATAATTATTATGCCTTTTTGTTTGTTAGTATGTTATTTACGGCCGGTATTACAACCTCATTATTTGAGATTTCGATAGTTAATTTATTTTTGGGTATAATTGTTGGGAATAGATATAAATAGGTAAGAGAACTAGTATGCCATATTACATAAATACTAGGACTTTATTGAGTCAGAAAACGGGTGTACAAAGATATTTATCTTCAATATTACCTTACTTAGATTCGGAAAAGTTCCAGCTTATTGGCCCTAATCCAAAATCAAGGATTGGAGGATATTTTTGGGAGCAACTAACCTTACCTAAGTTGATTGGAAAGAGTTTACTTTGGAGCCCTGCCAATATGGGGCCTATTAAGCACAGAAATCATATTGTGACTTTACATGATATATCTGTTATAGACCATCCGGAGTGGTTTGATAAAAAATTTGCTTATTTATATTCACTCTTACTTCCAAAACTAACAAGAAATGCTAAAACTATTATTACAAGCTCTCAATTTTCAAAAGAACGAATAAGTACAGTTTTTAGAATAAAAATTGAAAAAATACAGGTAGTGCATTGTGGGTTAGAAGATAAATTTTTTAATAGTGAAAGAGAGAATATAGGGGCTGCAAATTTTATGTCTAAATTTCCTCAAGACTATATATTATATGTTGGTTCGATGGACCCCAGGAAAAATATTTTAAGGTTGTTACAAGCTTGGGAGAAGTTATCTTTAAATACTGATATAAAGTTGTGTGTCGTCGGGGCTAATCAACATTCACTAGCTAGGCTAAAGTTTAATTCTATACCTAAGAATGTTATTTTTACTGGCTATGTAGATGATCAAGAGTTACTCTTTTTATATAGAAATGCTCATTGCTTTATTTATCCATCTTTGTATGAAGGTTTTGGACTCCCCCCATTAGAGGCAATGTCTCAAAAATGTCCAGTAATAACTTCAGATATTAGACCTATTAGAGATATAATAGGTAATGAAGCAGCTATATTTGTAGATCCACTAAATGTAGCAGACATTGTCGAAAAAATTGAATCAGTAATTCTTGATGATTCACTTAGAACAAGATTATCTAGAAAAGGATTTGAAGTGGCATCAAAGTTTAGAGCAAAAAAAACAGCGAAAGAAATTGAAGAAATTTTAACTACAAGTATTTGATATGAAAAAAGCATTTATAACTGGTGTTTCAGGGCAAGATGGAGGCCACTTAGCAACTTTCCTAGATAATAAAGGGTATCAAGTTTATGGTGTATTGAGGGGGCAAACGGAAGCTTCACATCCTCGATTTCATGCGTTGCAAAAGGAATTTCCATTCTTAAAAATAGTTATGGCTGATCTTCTAGATTTGTCTGCTTTAACTCGAGCTATGACTGATATTAGACCTGATGAAGTTTATAACTTAGGAGCAATAAGTCATGTAGGTTACTCCTTTAAAAATCCAATTTTAACAGGAAATGTAACGGCAATGGGTGTGCTTAATATGCTTGAAGCCATTCGAATGGCAGGACTTGAGGAAACTACACGTTTTTACCAAGCTTCGACATCAGAAATGTTTGGAGGTTTAGATTATAATCGTCCAGATTCTGGTTATTCAGAATCTGACTCATTCCATCCGCGCAGTCCATATGGGGTAGCTAAATTATATGGACATTGGATTACTAAAAATTATAGAGAAAGCTATGGAATGTACGCTGTAAGTGGAATTTTATTTAATCATGAAGGAGAGAGGAGAGGCCCTGAGTTTGTTACGAGAAAGATTTCTCAATCAGTCGCAAAAATTAAACTTGGATTGCAAGAAAAAATTGAACTGGGTAATCTCGATGCGCAACGAGACTGGGGTTATGCTGGGGACTATGTTGAGGGAATGTGGTTAATGTTACAGCAAGATAAGGATAGCCTAGATGACTATGTGTTAGCTACTGGAGAGACTCATTCGGTGCGAAAATTTGTTGAGCTATCATTTAAAGAAATAGGAATTCAATTAATATGGAAGGGGAAGTATGAAGATGAAGTTGGAATAGACGCGCTCACCGGGAAGACTTTGGTCAGTATTAACCCAGAATATTATCGACCTGCAGAGGTAGATTTGTTGGTAGGAGACCCAACAAGAGCTGAAAAAGAACTAGGTTGGCATAGAAGAACTACGTTTGAAGGGTTAGTAAAGCTGATGGTTAACGCAGATTTAAACTTTTTAAAGAATGAAACAAAATAAGCCTAAAGTTTTGGTTACGGGTGGAGAAGGTTTTGTAGGTAGCTATTTAGTTCCAAAATTAAGAACCAAAAACTTTGAAGTTATAATTACTTCAAAATTATCCGGAAATAAACAAAATCAAATTTATCAAATTGATATTCGAAACCTTGAGGAGGTATCAAAATTATTTAAAGAACAAAGGCCAGATTATGTGTTCCATTTAGCAGCAATATCAAGTCCAGTTGAAAAAAATATATCAACCATCTATGATGTAAATTTGCAGGGGAGTTTGAATATACTTGAGAGCGCCCAAGAATATGTTCCTGAATCCACTATTCTTATGGTTAGTTCCGGCTATGTTTATGGAAACTATAAAGATCCCATAGCTGAGTCATTTCCCACGAATCCAATTAATCACTATGGAATCAGTAAGCTTGCTATGGAAAAACTTGTGTTAGCTTATAAAGAAAAAATTAAAAAAATAGTTTTAGCAAGACCTTTTAATCATACTGGACAAGGACAATCTGAGAACTTTGTTATTGCTAAAGTAATTAATACACTTAATCGACAAAGAGCAAATTATGATAAATTAGTTTTAGAACTGGGTAATATCGACGCTGTAAGAGATTTTACAGATGTAAATGATATTGTAGAAGCTTACATCGATTTAATAGACAAGGGTAAAAATCTAGAAACATATAATATCAGTTCTAATATTGGTTACTCAATAAGAGATACAATTAGAATTCTTGAAAAAATTCTTGATACTGATATTGATGTTAGAAAAAACGAAAAGTTCATGCGGCCTAGTGATATGCCTATCTTAATTGGAGATAATGGTAAAATTATCAAAGAGATAGGCTGGAAGCCAAAAATTAGGTTTCCTCAGTTATTAGAAAAAATGCTAAAGTATTAAATGAAAGTTGCATTAGTTCATGATGTTTTGTTCGGGAAAGGTGGAGCTGAAAGAGTTTTTCTTGACTTTTGTGAGGCCTACCCAAATGCTGATATATTTACAAGTGTGTATCTACCCGAAAAAACGTACCCAGAGTTTAAAAAATATAGAATAAGAACCTCTTTTGTGGATAGGTTTATAAGAAGTGAACGCTTGTTTAAATTGTTTTTCTTTCCATTTGTGATTTTATCGATGTCAAGAATAAATCTAAAAGATTACGACTTGATATTGGTTTCAACAACACATTGTGCTAAATATCCGAAGATGAGTGATAATTCAGTTAAAATTTTTTACTGTTATACCCCATTCAGGTTAGCTTGGAGACCTGATTCATACTCAATGGGAATGTCTAATTATTTCATAAATAAATTAAAATTTTTTATTGTTCAAATCCTGAAAAGAATTGATTTTGCGCATGCTCAAAAAGCAAATATGTTTATAGCCATGACTAAAGAGACTAGGGAGCGGATTAGAAAGGCATATAAATTTGATAAGGAAATACCAATTTTAGAACCTTCTATTAATATTGGAAAATTTTCAGTTTCGGAAACAGAAGGAAATTATTATCTATTGGTTTCAAGATTTGAGCCCTACAAAAAGGTGGATCTGGCCATTAATGCTTTTAATAAATCTCGCAAAAAATTAATTATAGTTGGAAATGGAACTCAAAAGGAATACTTAAAAAGTATTGCGAATAGTAATATTGAATTTAAGGAAGGGGTGTCAGATCGAGAATTAATAGAACTATATTCGAATTGTAAGGCTTTTATATTTCCTCAATACGAGGATTATGGATTAACCCCTATAGAGGCAAATGCTTCTGGAAAGCCAGTAATATGTTTTCGGGCCGGGGGGGCCTTAGATACCATGGTTGATAAAGAAGTTAACCCAGATGAAGGTTCGGCTGTTTTTTTTGATCAACAAACTCCTGATTCCTTAAATCAGGCGGTTAAAAAACTTGAATCGCTTAAATTCGATCCTAAAGCATTAAAAAATAATGCCTTAAGATTTGATAGGGTGCATTTTATTGAAAGACTAAAGTTAATTATTTCTGATAAATTGAATGAAATTCAAAATTAGGTTATATTATTTTTTTAATAAAAAATACTCTAATGACGGTTAGGGATACAATTTTACAAGAGGCTGAAAGGAGTCGGAAAAAAATAATCAATGGGCGTTTTGTATTTCCCGACGATTTCTACAAGCTTACCCAGAAGGATTATTTAGGTAAGCGTTTTTTAGATATTATTCTTTCTTTAATTGGGTTTGTACCGTTTTTAGTTATTTTTCCTTTTTTGGCTTTGGGAATAAGAATTTCTTCTAATGGAAGTATACTTTTTAAGCAAAAACGTACTGGGAGGAATGGTAAATCATTTACATGTTATAAGTTTCGAACAATGCATGTTTTTTATGATAATCCACAGAGCGAAAAACCGGCGTTGACACAAAAAAAAGATGTACGGATTTTTAGTTTTGGAAGTTTTTTAAGAAAATCAAATTTGGACGAGCTCCCACAGCTATTCAATGTTCTTAAAGGAGATATGAGTTTAGTGGGCCCTAGGCCATACATGGAAGATGAGTGTAGCTATTGGAACAAAAAATTTGACGATTTTTATTACAGATATGCAGTCAAACCGGGAATTACGGGACTATCCCAGGTAAAAGGTTTTCGTGGAGGTACTTTCGATGAAAATCATATGCGGGAGAGGTTAAACTGGGATCTAATTTATGTTGAGAAACAATCTTTCTGGTTAGACATAAAGATCATCTTTAATACGGTTCTTCAAATGCTCCATTTAAATACAAACGCCCATTAACTTCCTTCATTAAGAGCTTATTATCTCTTTTAAGTTCACATTATCATATCTTACTTAAAAAAATAGTTAAAAAATCTTGGTAAGTTGAAAACAGGAATTATTGGCCTTGGTTATGTTGGTCTTCCACTACTCTACACATTTCATCAAGCAGGACAAAACGTAATAGGTTTTGACATAGATCAAAGTAAAATCGATTCTTTTAACACTGGTAAAAGTTATATAAAACACTTTAAAAATAGTCAGATTGAAGCCTTAGTAAATTCTGACAGATGTGAGGTAACTTCAGATTTCTCTAAGCTTGTTGAGGTTGACTTTATTCTTATTTGTGTTCCTACTCCATTAGATCATCATCGTGAACCAGATATGACTTTTGTTGTTGAAACAACAAAAGTCATATCAAAGTATTTAAGAAGAGGTCAAGTGGTTATCTTAGAATCCACTACTTGGCCAGGAACAACAGATGAGCTCCTAGCAAGAATATTGGAAGATGGTTCGGGGTTAAAGTCTGATATTGATTTTTATGTTGCATACAGTCCTGAACGAGAGGATCCTGGTAACCCAAACTTTGACACTAAATCCATTCCTAAGATAGTAGGTTCTTCTTCTGATGTAGCCCGAGAAATGGCTGTTGAGCTATACTCAAGTGCTTTAGAAGAAGTGGTGCCCGTCTCTTCAGCAAAAATTGCAGAGTCTGCAAAACTGCTGGAGAATATTTTTCGCTCTGTAAACATTGCACTTGTTAATGAAATGAAGTTAGTGATGGATGCGATGGGAATTGATATTCATGAGGTAATAGAAGCTGCAGCTACAAAGCCATTTGGGTTTATGAAATTCACACCTGGTCCGGGGCTTGGTGGACATTGTATTCCCATAGATCCCTTTTATCTTACTTGGAAGGCTAGAGAATTTGGATTAAATACAAGGTTCATTGAACTAGCAGGCGAAGTGAATAACGCGATGCCTCAGTTTGTAATTAATAAACTCATCCTTGCCTTGAACGAACAATCAAAGTCAGTAAATGGAAGTAAGATTTTGGTGTTAGGGATTGCATATAAACCTAATGTTGATGACATGAGGGAGTCGCCGTCATTTCCTATCATGGATAGATTAATATCATTAGGAGCAGAAGTCGAATTCTATGATCCATGGATTCCTGTTATTCCTATAAGTAGGCAGCACATGAATTGGAAGGGGAAGGAAAGTATAAGATGGAATAAAAAAACGATAGAGTTTTTTGACGCTGCTTTAATTGTTACCGATCATAAAGATGTTAATTATGAGCAATTAGAAGAATGGTCAAATTGTATTGTGGATACTAGAAATGTCTACTCGAAAGCCAAAGATTCAAAAAAAATATATAAAGCATAAAGTTATATGAAGATTGCTGTAGCTGGAACTGGATACGTTGGTTTGTCATTAGCTGTTTTATTGTCACAGCATCATCAAGTAGTAGCACTTGACATAGTCGAGGAAAAAGTTGATCTAATTAATAATAAAAAATCACCAATCAGTGATTCAGAAATAGAAAGTTTCTTATCAGATAAAGATTTAAACCTCGTAGCAACGGTTGATAAAGAAGAGGCTTATAAAGGTGCAGATTTCGTAATTATTGCTACTCCTACGAATTATAACTCGGAGACAAATAAGTTCGATACAAGATCAGTAGAAGCAGTAATTAAAGATGTGTTGAGCATTAACCCCCATGCTACCATGATAATAAAGTCTACCATTCCTGTAGGCTATGTAAAACATGCTAAGGAAGAGTTTAACTGTAATAATATCCTATTTTCTCCCGAATTTTTGCGCGAAGGCCAAGCGTTATACGATAATTTATATCCATCAAGAATTGTAGTAGGAGAGCAATCTGAAAGGGCCAAAGTTTTTGCTGATTTATTAATTGAGGGAGCTGTGAAACCTTCGGAGGAAATTTCAGTTTTATTTACAGATTCCACTGAAGCCGAAGCAATTAAACTTTTTTCAAATACCTACCTTGCGATGAGGGTGGCTTATTTTAATGAGCTGGACTCATACTGTGAGTCACACAATTTAAGTACAGTTCAGGTTATAAAAGGAGTAGGATTGGATCCAAGAATTGGAGACCATTACAACAATCCATCTTTTGGATATGGTGGTTATTGCTTACCAAAGGATACCAAGCAGCTTCTTGCAAATTATAAAGATGTTCCTAATAATTTGATCGGTGCTATTGTTGATGCAAACAGAACCCGAAAGGATTTTGTTTCTAACCAAATAATAAAGAAGAACCCTAAAGTTGTTGGTATATATCGATTAGTGATGAAAGCAGGGTCAGATAATTTTCGGGCTAGTGCAATTCAGGGAATCATGAAACGGATTAAAGCAAAGGGAATAGAAGTAGTTGTTTATGAACCGTATCTGAAAGAAGAAGAATTTTTCCATTCCAGAGTAATTACCAATTTAGGTGAATTTAAGCGGTTATCTGATGTAATTGTAGCAAATCGTATGGTAGATGAGATCAAGGACGTTGAAGATAAAGTCTACACTAGAGATCTCTTTGGAAAGGATTAAAGGAGATTCGAGGTGAATGCGATTCAATTTTCAGTAATCGGTTTTGGAAGAATTGGTCAACGCCATGCAAAAATTATTCAGGAATACAGTCATTCTGAACTCGTTTCGGTAGTTGATGTCAACACTAAGCAATTTGACTCTATTAATTCTCTAGGATTGGATTGTATAACTTATGAGTCAATTGTTGTTTTTTTAGATGAGGACAAAGGGAATTCCGAAATCGTAACAATTGCTACTCCTAATGGCTTTCATGCTGAATATGCAATAAAACTTTTAGAACATGGATATCATGTACTGATTGAAAAACCGATGGCATTATCAGAAGAGGAAGCTAAACTGATCATTAAAGCAGAGAAAGAGTCTAATAAAAAAGTGTTCGTAGTTAAACAGAATAGGTATAGTCCCCCTTCTGTTTGGATGAGAAATATGGTCGAGAGTGGTCTCATAGGAGATACTCTTATGGTTCAGGTAAATTGTTATTGGAATCGGGATGCTAGATATTATAAAGTGAGTGATTGGAAGGGTACAAAGGACTTAGATGGTGGAGCTCTATTTACTCAGTTCAGTCATTTTGTGGATATCATGTATTGGGTATTTGGAGATATAAAAGAACCCAAAGCTATTGTTAAGAATTACACCCATTCTGATTTGGTAGATTTTGACGATTCTGGTTTTGCACAATTCGAGTTTGAAAATGGAGGGATGGGTTCTATCAATTATTCTACTTCATGCTGGGATAAAAATATGGAGAGTAGTATTACTATTGTAGGGACAAAAGGTAGCTTCAAAGTAGGAGGACAGTACATGAATGAAGTAGAATATTGCCATATTCAAGGTTATGAGATGCCAGAATTACCAGCGACAAATCCTCCCAATGATTATGGCCCTTACAAAGGTAGTGCAGCTAACCATCATTATGTTTTTGAAAATATAGTGGATGTATTGAATGGTAAAGAAGAACCAATGGCGACTTCTTTTGATGGAATGAAAGTAGTTAGTATAATTGAGAGAATTTATAAGTCTGCAGGATTTACTAAATAGGTTCGATAATGTCGGAAAACGAACTTTTTATTCACTCTACAGCTATAGTAGAGAACCCAGATGGAATAGGAGCTAGAACTAAAATTTGGCACTGGGTTCACATAATGCCTGACGCAAGAATAGGCAATGACTGTGTATTTGGGCAAAATGTATTTGTTGGTAATGATGTGGTAATTGGGAATAATGTCCGAATCCAGAATAATGTCTCTATTTACGACGCTGTAATACTAGAAGATGATGTATTTTGTGGTCCGAGTATGGTTTTTACCAATGTGATTAATCCTCGTAGTCATGTTGAGAGAAAGGATGAGTATAAAAAAACCATAGTCCGTAAAGGAGCTTCAATTGGCGCTAATGCTACTATTGTATGTGGAAATGAAATTGGAGAATACTCATTTATTGGAGCTGGAACTGTCATTACAAAACCCGTCTCTGCATTTGCATTAGTAGTTGGCAATCCCGGTAAGCAAATAGGATGGGTTTCAAAATCCGGGAATCGATTAATATTTAATAATGAGAATGAGGCTACTTGTAAAGAAACAGGTGAACGGTACCAATTTAAAGACAATAAGGTTTTTCCTTTAAGCTCATGAATATTCCTCTCCTAGATCTTAAGGCCCAATATGAGACGCTTAGAGATGAAATAGAGCTGTCCTTAAAAAAAGTGTTGGAATCCCAACACTTCATAATGGGAGCTTTTGTTAAGCAGTTTGAAAAAGAAGTTGCAGAGTACTGTGAATCGGATTTTGCATTTGGATGTGCATCAGGATCAGATGCGTTACTTCTCGCTTTGATGGCAATTGATCTAAAACCTGGGGACTATGTTATACTTCCACCATTCACATTCTTTGCTACAGCTGGCGCGGTACACAGGTTAGGCGCTATACCGGTTTTTATAGATATCGATCCTTTGAGTTTTAATTTGGATCCAAAAAAAATAGAAGAGTTTCTTCAAGGAAAGGGAAAAGTTTATGATCGGATAAAGCCTGACCTTAAGAGAGTAAAAGCAATAATCCCGGTGCATCTTTATGGTCAAATGGCTGAAATGGGTCCAATTATGGATATTGCCAAAAGATTTGATTTATATGTGATCGAAGATGCAGCTCAATCCATTGGTTCCAGGTACAAAGGTAGTCAGGCTGGAAATATTGGAGATATAGGATGTTTTAGTTTTTTCCCAAGTAAGAACCTGGGAGCTTATGGAGATGCCGGTTTGGTAACTACAAATGATGAAGTGCTAGCTCAAAAATTAGATATCCTACGCCTACATGGGGCACGGCCTAAATATCATCACAAGTTTGTAGGAATTAATAGTCGGTTAGATGCTATCCAGGCAGCAATACTTTCAGTTAAATTAAAATATCTTGATCAGTGGTCTGAGACTCGTCGTGATAAAGCACTAAAATACAATATGTTATTTAATAAAAGTGAGCTTGTACAATCTAGTGATCTTATTTGTGCAAATGATTGTGATTCGCTGGGTACAGATTGTAAACTAAACTCCGACAAGCTGATCCTTCCTCTTGAGACTACTGGTAATCCAGAAAACGGAGGAAGGCATATTTATCATCAGTATACTATTAGAGTAAAGAACAGAGATAGAGTAGTAGATATGTTAAAGCAAGAGGGAATTGGTTCTGCAATTTATTATCCCGTATCGCTTCATATACAAGAGTGTTTTTCAGAGTTAGGCTATCAAAAAGAAGACTGTCCGATATCATATTGTGCAAGTCAACAGAGCTTATCTCTTCCCATTTATCCAGAACTGAATGATGATCAGCAAGAAAAAGTGGTTAATACCATAGCAAAAGCTTTACATTAAATCATGCTCAAATCCTCAATAACACAATTTATTTTAAAAGCTCTAGGGATTTTCATCTTATGGTACGTAGTGTATGAGCTCTGGCTTTTACCAGATGGACGATTAGATGAATGGTTAGCATTTAATATTGTAAGTGTTAGTTCAGGAATAATCCAGGCAATGGGTTATGAAATATGGACTTTGCATAGAATTTTAGGAATTGGAGAAAATGTAGGTATTGAGTTAGTAGATGGTTGTACAGGAATTTCTGCAATTGGTCTTTTTCTTGGGTTTATTTTGGCATACCCAGGAGACTGGAAAAATAGAATCAGTTTTTGCCTATTGGGAATTGGGGTTATTTATATAGTAAATATTCTCAGAATTGTGATTTTGGTGATTACGCAGGAAGAATGGAATAATTTTTTTGATATTACCCACGATTACTCTACAACCACGATATTTTATATAGTCATTTTTGTTATGTGGATGGCTTGGGTGAAATTTAGTGATGGTGATTTCAAATCTTCTCTCAAACTAGAAAATGCCTCTACTTAAAAAGTTATTACTACTTACAATCGTAGTGATAGTTTACTTTTTTGGAATTAGGAACTTAAGATCATTAGTACATGATTTTCATCTGGGGAGTGTTCTTCCTACCTCTTCTGGCTTAATAGATGGAGATACAAGCCTTTCTTTTTATTCTCAGTCTTCAGTCTCTTACACATTTTATTACAATTCTGACTCCAGCTATACTTGGGTTTACAAAATACCTTATGGAGCCTTTTTTTTATTCTCTTTGTTAGGTTTGATCTTAATTGATGCCAAAAGGGTTGATTACTTAATACTAATTGGGATTCATTTTACTTCAGGGTTAATTTCATTCCTATTCTTATTAGTTGGTATAAATTTCTATCACTATTTACTAATAGTTCCAGATCTTTTATCCAGATATTTAGTTCCCCTGTTTTCCTTAGGGTTAGTAGGATTCGCTTATTTAAAAAAGGACGGGAAACTTGGATAATCTGGAAGAGCAAACATATTCTCTCTTTGAAAATGTTATTTCTCGCATAAAAGCATCCTCCAATTCTGAGATTAATTTTTCATTCTTAAGCTCTCCAAAACCTGTTTGGGTAATAGGAGCAGGTAAGTCTTCAGGCTCACTTTTAAAAAAGTTTTTAAGAGAGAATAGAAGAGGACAGATTATTGACGGGATAATCATCACTAGAAATGAACCTCCTTCTTTAGCAAAAGTGCAAGTTTTTAAAGGCTCGCATCCATACCCAGATGCTTCTACTATTGCAGCTTCTTATGAAATACTTGAACTCACAAAAGGTATCCCGGCAGGTGAGACTGTAGTATTTTTGCTTTCTGGAGGAGCTTCGTCAATGTTGTGTATTCCACCTGAGAATATTGAGGAAGAAGAGCTTGCATATACTTATAAACTCCTTCTCAATTCAGGAGCTCCAATTAAAGAGATCAACATTGTTCGTAAACACCTTTGTCTTTTAAAAGGAGGACAACTAGCCCAGGCTCTGCATCATGTTAACCTGATTACGATTATCGAATCGGATGTACCAGGTGATGATCTTGAAACTATTGGAAGTGCACCTACAATTTGTGATTCTTCAACATTTCAAGATGCCTTTGAAGTATTAAAGGAATATCAGCTTTGGAGTAAAATTCCTGATTCAGTTCGTGAACATATTAGAAAAGGCCTGGCTGGTAAAATACTGGATACTCCAAAACCAGGGATTAATGATCACCCAAATCAAGAAATTCATCTGGTATCTAAGCCATCTGATTTTATTTCTGAAATCGAGCAGTATTATAAAGCCTCAGGGTACAATACCAGGGTTGCAAAACAAGCTTATAACGACGATGTTCAAATAGTATCCAAGCATATCTGTAGTAAAGCGATTTCAGTTCTTAGCAATAATGAGCCAATAGGAAAACCAGCGGCGTTATTATTTTATGGAGAAAGTACAGTGAAAGTAAAAGGACAAGGAAAGGGAGGGAGGAATCAAGAATTGGCATTAATGTCGGCTATATCAATTGAAGGTCAACACTCTATTACAATGCTAAGTATAGGAACGGATGGAATCGATGGGCCTACGGATGCTGCTGGAGCAATTGTTGACTCGTATACAACCCTTAAAGCAAGGAAAATGAAAATATCTCCGGAAGAATATTTGCAGAATAATGATTCATATAGTTTTCATGAACAGATGGGGACACTCGTTAAATTCGGAGAAACGGGGAAAAACCTTGCGGATTTACAAGTTGTAATTATTGAATAGTTGAGGTCAAGAAGTACGGAACGTATCTTTGTGAAGATTTATCATAGAATATGATTTGGGAGAATTCACTATACCTCTGGTTACTATTAATCATACCTATTCTGGTCCTTCTTATGTGGACCAAGAATCGATCTATCCTAAAGGCTCAGCAATCTTTTTTTGAACAAGAGCTATTTAAGTCATTAAGGAAAGGGTTTTGGTCCTTTGGTGCTATTACTAAAACCGTACTAACTCTAAGTGGGCTAATTCTTCTTATTACTTCTTTGGCTGGCCCTAAAATTGGAACTGAGGTTAGAGAAGTCAAACGTCGTGGGGTAGATATGTTGATAGCGTTGGATCTCTCTGCTAGTATGAACGCTGAAGATGTCCGCCCGAGTCGATTGGAAAAAGCAAAATTCGAGATAAACCGATTGATTGAACGATTAAAAGGGGACAGGGTTGGATTAATTGTTTTTACAGGGGAAGCCTATTTACAGAGCCCTATGACCCTCGATTATTCAGCTCTTCGTTTATTTCTTGAAATTGTAGATACCGATCAAATGCCGAGTTCAGCTACTGATTTCCAGTCTGCGATGGAAACAGCCCTTTCTGCTTTTGAGTCTTTGGAAGAAAATGCCACTGAGGCAGCCAAGGTATTGCTAATCATTTCCGATGGTGAAGATCACGGTCAATCGTTTGAAGAATCGCTTGATGAGCTTATAAATAATTCAATTTCAATATATACTTTAGGAATTGGTTCTTCTGAAGGAACTACAATTCCGTTATATGAAAATGAAACAGGACAATTAATAGGGTATAAGCGAGATAGAGATGGTAAAGTAGTAACAACTTCATTGCAACGTGATGTACTGAGGGAAATCGCTAATAAGGGAAATGGAAATTATTATGAAATCGAACGAGGGAATGATGGGATTGATGCTTTCCTAGCTCGTGTAGATGAGTTAGAAAAAGGAGAGTTTTCAAGTCAGGAATATGCTGACTTCAAGAATCAATACCAGTGGTTAGGGGCACTGGCACTCTTGTGTTTTGTAATATCGATTTTGGTTCCCTCCTACAAAGAAGAGACATAATGATAAGACTATTTATAACGGATCTAGATGGCTGCGTCACCGATCCATTTGAAACCCCTGATTGGGAAGCATATTCTGAGTTACGCAGATTGAATCTGAAAAGTATAGAAGATCATGATATTCCACCTCTTACTATTTGTACAGGGCGACCAATGCCCTATGCAGAAGCTCAGGCACTAATGTTGAGGATTACTGTTCCATTTATTTTTGAAAGTGGGGGAGGGATGTATGATGTTAAGAAAAATGAGCTTATTTGGTCTCCGTCTTTTAATAAAGATGCAGAACGTCATGTTAATGAAATTAAAGCATGGTCACATGAGCAAATACTACCAAACTTTGAAGGCGTAATTCCTGAATTTGCTAAGCATACGGATATTGGATTTATCCATAAGGACTCTTCGGTTATTGACAAAATTTATAAGCAAGCAACTGACTTGATCACATCGAATTACGAAAGTTTTGAGGTTCATAAAACAGATGTCTCGGTAAATATTATTCAGTCTGGAGCTAATAAAGGGAAAGGCATAGCGATGCTTTGTGACTACCTTGGAATTGAACTTGACGAGGTCGCTTATATTGGAGATTCCTCGGGTGATATACCAGGCTTAAAAATTGTTGGGATGCCATTTTCTCCTGCTAATGCAATTCAGGCTACAAAAAATGTGTCAGAAGTAATGAAAGGGCAATCTACAAAAGCTGTTGTTGAAGCTTATCAGACGATAATAGAACGAAACAAAAAAAGGTAATTGATTTACTGAATCTCTCGTTCCTGGATTAATTTGAGTAGCTCAAAATACTTCTCAATTAGGCGTTGATAATCCGGGGAATACTTGGTGAAGTTTGGGTCGTTTAATCGATTCCTGATTTGTTTTTCTAGTTCTTCAAGAGTGAGCTCTGGAGGTGTAGTCGGAGCTAAATTCTCCGCTGCATTACCCTCCCGTTTTTCCTCTTCATCCCTTTCCTGTAGTGCATTCTCAGCTTCAAGCATTCGAGAAAGAATATTTTGCTGACGCTCAATAAGTGTAGGATCAACGGCGCCACCTCTTAAATCATTGATGGTATCCTCCATTTCTTCAATCATCCTCTCTATTTCACTTCCTAATTTATCACCACCTTCTAGTTGTCCACTTCTTTGTAGCTGTTGAAGCTGCTTTCTTATCTCATTTTGTTGTCTTGAGATTTGATTAAGGCGATCCATTTGATCCTGGGTCAACCGCTCACCTTGCATATCATTAATCATCTCCTGTAACTGCTGATTCAGTTGTTGCTGATCCTGACCCATCTGTTGCATTTGTTCGATCATCTGCGGCATAGAAGGTTGCCCACTACCAGAGCCTCCTCCTTGACTATTAGATTCTTGTTCAAGGATATTTGCAATGAGGAATGCCAGATCATTAATTCCTCCTAAAGCCTGTCTGGAAGCTACAGAAGCTCTATTTTGGCTTCTTTCGGCCATTTGCTCAAGCGAACCTGAAAGCCTTAATTCTGTTTCTTCTTTCTTTTGAAGAATAGTGTTCGAGATTTGAGGTACTTCTTTCGAAAGTTCAAACAATGAATCGGATAAGGAGATAAAGATATCCTCAACATTTTTTTGGTTACGAGCGTGTTCCACAAAAGCCTGACTTCTATTTTCGGTAGTACTTGCATATGAAACCAAATCTTCTTGCTCAATGGACAGGTTTAACAAGCCATATAAGATATAATTAAGGCCGGCAATATTTAACTGCTGTTGCTCCTGCTGTATTTGATTAATAGTGTTTCTGGTTTCTTGAGCCATTTGCGAGAACATCTCTTGAATCTGTTGCCTTTGCTGCTCAATACTCTGCCTGTTCGAATCAGTAATACCTTCCTCAAGGGCCTTCTCTAAATCCTCCATCATTTTCCGAATCGTATCTTCAATCTCCTGAAGTTCTTCAGCTGACTTTTCCTGTAGTTCCTGTACAGGTTGTTCAGTTTTGGAAGTCATATTTTCAGAAAGCTTCATCAACTGATCGTATAATTGCTCCAACTCTCTGATCGCTTCTTCCTTTTGCTGTTTCTCCATTTCCGGAGAAAGCTGATCCTGCTCCAATTCTTCTTCCTGACGAGCCATGTCTTCATAGGACTCAGCAAGTTTTTCAAGATCAGATTGAAGCTTTAGATTTTTAAATAACTCAAGAGTTCTCTCAAGTCTTTGGCGATATAGTTCCTCATTAAACTCAGCTTGTTGCAGAGCATCCCTCATTTGATCGGGAGTCATTTCACTCATTTGTTGCTGAAGCTTTTCTAACGCCTCCCTAAATGCTGGGTCGTCAATTTCTTCCATTAACTTTTTTAGCTCTTCATATGCCGAGAGTGTTTCCTCGGAAAGCATATTCTTTTCGCTTAGCTCTTCCTTCAGCTCGTCAAATTTTTCATTCAACTCTTCAATTCTTTCCTGAATTTCTTCTTGCTGTTCTATTACTTCTTCTATTTGACGCTGATCTTCATAATTGACTTGTGGGTCTTCTTTCAATTGCTCTTTGAACGTATCATATTGGTCACTCATTTCCTGAAAAGCTTTTGATATATCCTCGAGATCAGTTTCGACCTCCGATTCACGCTCCTCTAATCCTTCGAAGTAATCAACTAGAGAAGGAACAGTTAAAGTGATCTCTTGAGATCTGGTGCTTTTATATCCATTGAAGCCATCATTATCTGTTACCTCAATCCAAAAACTTAACTCATCCTTAGGAGAAAGATTAAGGTCAGTTATATCCCAGAGAAATGATTGTAGTGCTCCGTTTCTCGGTGTTTCAAGCTCTGTGGTAACTTCATAAGGGCTATTAACAAAGGCCTTAACCAACTCATAATTTAACGTGGCCTTGGTTAGATCGAAGTCGTCATTAGCTCTAAATAATATCTCTATGGTAGTAGGTTCAACCGCTTCAAAGGAAGCGGAAGGCTCGAGGAGTTCTATATATGGATATTCGTCTTGAATCGCCTGGACAACAAACTCGAAATTATTGCTATTGCTCAATCCGTTGTTGTCCTCTAATGTAAATGAGAGAGTATCATTCTCTAAAACGGTAACAGAATGCTCAAATATATTTTCAGGAGCACTAAGAGAATCTAGCTGATTTTTTCTGTTCAGAATAAAAGTTAAAACAGGTTTATTCATCAATCCAGAAAGGACTAGTTCCGACCCCTGGTAAGCCTGAATATTTGAAAAAGGGTAGAAGTATGAAGTGCTGTCAATTCCGGTATATGAGGGCGGAACTACCGTTAAGTTTAACTCACTAAATCGTGGTCTTAGTTGCACATCTATAGAATAGGATCCGCTTTTATAGCCGTCCATCTCGATATAGTATTCAAGATCATTACTCAGATCGAAAGGAGTTGACGAGTAATAATTTTGGCTGTTAGCTTGCATATCTCTCCCCCTGAAATTTTCCTCAATGGGGGTTTTCATATACAGAACTACTTCTCGAGGTGTTTCTCCATCAAACTCGACTTGTACAGAAAATGGAGTTCCCTGCTCTATGGTGGTAGTTCCCGGAGTAACTATAAAAGCGAATGGGTTAGGTTTTTCGAAATCCTCCCAAAAAGCTCCAAGCCTTTTACTAGCTGAATCAAAAGAAAATGAGGTGAAAGCAAAAGCAATAAGAACTCCAATGGATAAGAACATTTTCCTTCTAGTGGATCTTATTCTATCAGATTGGGAAAGGAACTGATCTAGTTTCTCGGTAAGAAGAGCTCCATCAATTTGTTCCAGATTTTTGAAGATAGCTGCTTCTACTAACTTTGGATTTGCGTTACTATTCTTCTCAAGATCAAGGGCATAGGTAAGTGCAGGAACTTTAGATGAACGGGCAAAACCCCTGTAAAATTCGATAAAGGAAATACTTTTTTTATTTGAGTACCCATTCCAAAAAACGAAAAGTGTAGTAAGCAGAGCACCTGAAAGAGAAATGAATTTTAATCCAACTGATAAATAGAATGCATGTTCAGCTAATATGAGAACACAAAGCCAAGGTATCAGGATCAGAAGAGCCTGGTAGAGGACACCCATAGAACTGCTTCGATCGTAATTCTGGTGTGCTTTCTGAAGAATCTCTTTAAGTTGAGAAGAAGAATATGTTGAATCTGAGCCTTTCATCGATACTAAGAAACTACTTTACCCAATCAAAAACTATAAATCTTAGTTAAAAATTGTCGCTAAACCTGAGTTCGAGATAAGAAGCTTTTAGAAAAGCGAATAAACAATCCTCTCAGTCATTCCCGCGGAGGCGGGAATCTAGATTTAGCTTTCATAATTAGAATATTGCCTTTAAAACAATCTAGATTCCGGCTTTCGCTACGGAATGACTTTTTTTGACATTCAAAGGGTATTTCTTATCTCGAACTCAGGTGTTAAAGATCAGATAAGGCAAGTTTATTGGTAATTAAATACCTGTTGTTCTCTTTACCAATTCTGATCATTTCTGTTTCTAAATCATGTTCCAGAAAAAGGTTCCAGTTCCCGGAGATAGCCTTTTCAAGAAACTCCTTTTTTTCATTTAGGGTCTCAATAGGTCTCATATCATAACCCATTACCCAAGGTAGGGGCAGATGAACATGAGTAGGGAGTAAATCAGCAACAAATACGATGGTTTTTCCATCTCCCTCTATTTTGGGAAGTTGTTGCCCTAGAGTATGGCCATTTACAACGACGGTACTTAATCCTGGTTCATAGGTATGACTATCTTCCACCAAATTCAGATTGGGGTTCTCCTTCAATGGATTGATATTATCAGGAAGGAAACTCGCCTTTTCACGAGCATTAGGATTAGTAGCAGTTTCGAAATGTCGTTTGGTTACGTGATATGTGGCATTAGGGAATGTAAAAGCTATTTCATCAGCTTCATCAAAATAGGTTGTTCCACCACAGTGATCGAAGTGTAGGTGTGTGAAAATGATATCAGTAATATCATCAGGAGTAAATCCATGAGCTTTTAGAGAGTTCAAAAGTGTCTTTTCAGAAAAGTCGATCTGATAAATCTCCATCATCTTTTCATTGAACTTATCACCTACTCCATTATCAATGAGATAGATCTTACCTGATCGGTTAGATTTAACAAGCAGGCATCGCATGGTCATAGCTATGCGATTCTTTTCATCGGCAGGAATCCCTCTCGACCATAGTGTTTTAGGAACTACTCCGAACATAGCGCCTCCATCTAGTTTTATATCTCCTGTTTCTATGGAATAGAGTTCAAAATGTCCGAGGGTAGTTTTGGAGAGGTTCATAAGTTTTTTCTTTTAATATAAAAAAAGCCCCCACGCTAAAGCGAGAGGGCTTGTAAAATGTATGATCATTCTTTTAAAAAGATGGAACTACATCGTTCCGGAACATAGTATCTAGCATAGTAATAGTTACCATGATTATAAAGAATACAAAGGCTCCAATAAGAAGGAGGGTGTTAAATTTATTATCCCAGTATAGTCCCATGAAGAATGCAGCTACTAAGTATGCTTTACCGAAAGCAATAATAAGTGCTGATATAATATCAAAAGGAGCAGGTAGTCCCAGATTAGAAACCACAACTGTAAGTATGGTGAGGATAAATAATGCAGTACCTACTGACCAAAGTTGTTTTACCGAAGAAACGTGATGTTCGTGATTGTGTTCGCTCATTTCTAAAAACCTCTCATTCAATTAAGTATAGTAGTGGGAATAGGAAAATCCAGATCAAGTCAACTAAGTGCCAGTATAATCCTGTGATTTCAACCGGAGTATAGTATTCACTGTTGAAATGGCCTTTTCCAGCACGGATGTATAACCAAATCATCAATCCAATACCGACCAGAACGTGGAGGCCGTGAATACCGGTCATCATATAATAAATCCCAAAGAAGATATTGGCCTTTGGGTGCGAAAGCTCACTTAGGATTTCCGGAGTAGGATTCCAGAAAGAACCAGGAGCGATCCCTAGGTGTAGCTTATGCTCATACTCAAAGTACTTGATCACCATGAAGACACACGCTAGTGCAATGGTAATCAATAGATTTATCCGCAATCCACGGATTTGATTCTTTTGCGCAGAACGGATAGCCATTGCTACAGTTAAAGAACTACCAATAAGAACAACGGTGTTTACCCCTCCCCAAAGTTTATTTAACTCCAGGGCCGCTTGTGTAAAAAGTTCAGGATACCAGGCTCTGAATATGATATATGCGCAGAATAGCCCGCCGAAAAAGAGGATTTCGTTTACCAAAAAGACCCACATTCCCATTTTGGCTGATTCGAATTGTTGATCCGAATCCACAAAATGATGCTGAACATGAGCTGGTTGGGAAGCTGAATGATTCGCCATTTAGTGTTTAGGTATAAGGTTAATTAAGCTTTTTCAGTTTCTTGAGTTTCTGTCTCATGGTGTTCACCATGGCCATTATGAGAAACTGCTAGTCCAAGTTGGAATTCTTCCATTGGTTTGTGGTAGTCATATGGCCCATTAATTACAACAGGGGTGTGACTGAAGTTGTGGAAATCCGGAGGAGAAGTGGATTGCCATTCTAATGCCCGGCTATTCCATGGGTTAGATGGAGCCTTCTTTCCTGCGAATAAAGAATGAAGTAAGTAAACTAAAATGATCAGGAAGCCTACTCCTAGAATATAGGAGCCAATCGTTGAAGTCTGATGGAATGGCTGGAACTGATCGATGTAGTTATAATAACGTCTAGGCATTCCTTGAGATCCCATAATAAACTGTGGAAGGAAAGTCATGTTGAAGCCGATGAAGATCAGCACTGCTGCAATTCTTCCCCATGTTTCGTTGTACATCTTACCAGTCATTTTTGGCCACCAGTAATGCAGTCCCGCAAGTAGTGCAATTAATGTTCCACCCATCATTACATAGTGAAAGTGAGCTACCACGTAATAGGTATCATGTAAATGGATATCTACAGAAAGCGCTCCAAGCATAATCCCGGTAAAACCACCAATTGAGAATAAGAACAAGAAGATGAAGACATACAACATAGGTGTCTTCATATCAATCGAACCTTTATAGAGGGTTGCTATCCAGTTGAAAATCTTAATACCTGTTGGGATACCAACAAGGAAGGTTAGGAATGAGAACACGGTAGTTGCCACTGCAGATTGACCTGAGGTAAACATATGGTGTCCCCAAACAAGGAACCCAATAAATGCAATTGCCAAAGACGAAAGTGCAATCGCCCAATATCCAAATACTGTTTTCTTAGAAAAGGTCGAAATAACCTCAGAGATAATTCCAAAGCCAGGAACGATCATAATGTATACAGCAGGGTGGGAGTAGAACCAGAAGAAATGCTGGTATAATACCGGATCACCACCTTTAGCCGGATCAAAAATTCCAATGTCTAAAATATTCTCCATAGAAAGGAGAAGGATAGTTATTGCAAGTACAGGAGTAGCTAACACCTGGATAATAGAAGTGGCATACAATGCCCAAATATTCAAAGGAAGTCGATTCCAGGTGATACCTGGTGCTCTTAACTTATGAATGGTAGTAATGAAATTTGTACCGGTCAGGATCGAAGAGAATCCCAGGATGAATACCCCAAGGGTTACCCAAATCACGCCTAAAGAGTTAGTGTCAGAACTGTACGGAGTGTAGAACGTCCAGCCAGTATCAAAACCGCCTTTCGTAAGCGATACAAATGTGAAGATAGCCCCAATCACATAAATGTAGAAACTAGCCAGGTTTAATCTGGGGAAGGCCACATCCTTTGCCCCTAATTGCATTGGAAGAACAAAGTTACCCAACGCAGCAGGGATACTTGGGATCAAAACAAAGAATACCATTAATGCACCATGAATGGTAAATAGCTGGTTATAGGTGTCTGCTTCGATAAAAGTTTTTGCCGGTGTCCAAAGCTCAGTTCTTAATGCAATAGCCAAAAAGCCTGCCACAGCAAAGAAGATTGCTACTGAGACGAGGTACATAATCCCGATTTTCTTGTGGTCAACTGTAGTCATCCATGCCCAAACACCTTTCTCATCAGTCAGATAGGTGTTAGTTGGATTCTCAGAAGGGATAAACCTCTTTACTTGTAGCGTAGTCATATTTTTAGTTTCCGCTGTAGCCATATCACTCAAGTGTTTTTAGATATTCTATGATATTTGTGATTTCATCGTCGCTTAGACGCCCCTCATAAGGAGTCATTACATTGTCATATCCAGCAACGACTTTCTCTCCAGGGTAAAGAATAGATTCTCTGATATAATTTTCATCAACAGTGTAAGAACTACCATCAGCAAGTTGCTCTGTTCTGCCCCAAATACCTTTAAAGGTTGGGCCAATCATAGGTGAGCCATCCACAGAGTGACAGGTTTGACACCCTTGAAGCTCAACAAGTTGTTGCCCTTGCTCAACTGGTGTGCCCTGAACACCCCCACCATTAAGCTCCAGCCAGGTTTCAAAATCTTCAGGCTCATGAACAATTACTTTAGCTAACATATCGGAATGGCTGGTTCCACAATATTCAGTACAGAATACCACAGATTCGCCTGACTCTTCAGCCTGGAACCATACGTAGGTATAACGTCCCGGAACCACATCATGCTTTACTCTATAATCTGGAACAAAGAAAGAGTGCAATACATCTCGTGATTGCATTACCAACTTAATGGGACGTCCTTTTGGAACATGGATTTCATTCAAAGTTTGTGCTCCATTTTCGTAGCTCACGCTCCAGTTCCACTTAAAACCAGTAACATGAATTTCATAGGCATCATCCGGTACTGCTTTAAGATTCAACCAACCAGAATATCCCCACCCAAAGATCACCATAACGATGAGAAGGGGGATTACCGACCAGGTAATTTCAAGAGTATTATTGTGAGTGATTACAGGAGTTTTGTCGTCTTCTGATTTTCTTCTGTATTTAATGGCGAAGTAAACAAGTGCTATTGTTATACCAATTAAGAAGATGAGACTCACTTCATTGATGAAGTGAAAAAGCCCGTCGGTTGAATCTGCCGTAAGCGGAGATTTATTTTCCGGGAGCATGAAATCGAATAGTCTGCCCATTATTGGAAATCGATATTAGTGGTTACTTTTTTTGATCTTTCGCGAAGCCAAAAGAGGCTGAGAAAGATACCAAGAATTATTAGTGTAGCCAAGCCGCCAACCTTCATAATATTGACAGCTACAGGTACATAACTATTGGAATTTGGATCAAATTGATAGCAAAACATAAGTACCTTTTCGAGGGTACTTCCGATCTTTCCATCGGCTGATTCATACAGTGCATTGCGTACATCAAATTCATTGTATTGAATGCCATAAAGATAGCGGGTGATTTTCCCTTCCGGGCTCAACATAATGATAGCAGCACTATGTGCAAATTCCCCGGTTCCCTCTACCTCATTGTATTTAAAACCTACAGCATCAATAATTTTATCAATTTCTGATTTCTTGCCGGTTAAGAAATGCCAGCCTTCCTGTGCGCGAGGCTGGTTAAGTTTTGATACATATCTTTCTTTATATGAAGCGGCTAGCTCGTGATTTTCTTCCGGATCGATACTAAAAGAGATGATGTCGTATTCTTTTCCAACTTGCCATGCCAGATCATCAGCCACATTCAATACACCGTCAATTACCAGGCCACAAAGCATAGGGCATTCGTAGTAAAGAGGATTCAGAATAACTGGTCTGTCTTCAGAAAGGAGGGAGCCGATAGTTACACTATCACCTAGCGAATTTGAGAATTTGGCATCTAAGGGGATGTATTCTCCTAAAAATTCATCTACTCCAACGCCTTGCAGTGCTTCGGGCTGCTCTTTGTTAAGTTGAGCTTCAGCTTTAAAAGGAATCAGGAGCACTGCAGGCAAATAAAATGCTAACAGTGCAATGCGTCTCATCAGTAATTAATCGACAGCTATATTATTGATGGCTTCATCGATTGGGATATGGTATACACCATCTTCCAGATCAACAACACCAAAAGAGTTTAATTGCTCGGTTTGAGATGCCCTCATTTCTGTGATTTCAGTATATGAACTATTTTCAGAAACGGTTCTCTGTGCATTTAAGAAACTAAACTGAGCAAAAAAGATTAATCCCACAACAAATACTATCACCGTGACAATCCCTAATCCTGACCAAAAGAAGAGTGTACCATAATCCATGTTGTCATCATTAACACCGTGAGTAACGGCGCCAGCAAATGAGCTATCTACGGTCTCAAGAGTAACTTCATCTCCTGAGGTAGTAGAAATCTTAGTCTTTGAATCTTCAATGTGATCCGACATAATCGATCAAATATTAGTGGTGATACGTTTTTTCAAGGCACTCATCCAATCTTGGGTCATTCTCTGGAATCATGCTGTTTTGTTTGAACTTGTGAAAGAATAGCCCAAAGAACATCCCACCAAGCCCTAAAAATGTGGTAATGTCAATCCAGCTAAAGTGAATTCCGTGTTCGCTGAGCGTAGGCATTGCAATCCAATAAATTTCGAGGAAGTGCATCACTACTACGACGATAGCAACAAACCTTAGTACTCCTTTTCGGTGTTTTTGCTCTCTGTTCAGTAATACCAGGAATGGCAGAACAAAACGGAATAGCAATAAACCATAGGTAATGTATTTCCAATTACCTTCCATTCTGTGGTAGAACCAAAGTGTTTCTTCCGGAAGGTTAGCATAATAGATTAACAGGAACTGGCTAAATGCTATGTACGCGTAGAATACTGTAAAAGCGAAGAGCCATGCACCAAGATCATAAAGGTGTGCCTGACCAATGGTATTTTTTAGGTATCCGTTTCTGTGGAGGAAGAATACCATTAAAATCATGATAGCCCAGAAACTCTGGAAACTTATAGCGAAGAAATACACTCCAAACATGGTTGAAAACCAGTGAGGATCCAGAGACATTAACCAGTCAAAGCTGGCAAAAGCAATAGAAAGTCCAAACAGAGGAATTGCAGGAGCACTGACTTTTCTCATTAATGTGGTAATTCCCCAATCACCCGTTTTCTCAAGTTCTACAGAAGCTTTATAAAGTTTATGGCCCACAAATCCCCATATGGCAAAATAAATGATCTGTCTAATAATGAAGAAAGGAGTATTCAAATAAGCTTCTTTACCAGCTACTATATAGTCGTAGTTTGGTGAATTCGGATCGAAAAGCGAAGGCTCGGTCCAATGATGGTACAACGTGTGCATTCCTAGTAATATAGGAATGAAGAACAGTGCCCAAATCCAAAGGTTAGAACCGAAAGTTTCAGGAATCCTTCTAACAACTACTCCCCACTTAGACTTAGTGATGTGGTGAAACATCACCATAAATACCGATGCAAGAGCAATACCAGTGAAAAAGGTAAAACTTACTAAGTAGGAGAAGAAGAATTGTTCTGAATTAACGAAGTAGCCGATCACGCTAGCAACTAATCCAACAGCACCAACTCCAAACAAAATTTGGGGCAGCTTGCTGTCTGGTGAGAATTGTAAAGAATCTGTTATTGTAGGCTTATGACTCATTGTATATGTGTTTAAGCAAAAATCTCTTAGTTATTATCCGTGATGGTTTTCAAATATTCCACGATTGATTGCAGGTCGCTTTCTGAAAGAGATCCATAAGCATTAGCCATAAGTGGATCATATCCGTCTACGATTTTGGCGTAAGGATTAACAATCGATTCTATGAGATATTCGTCATCCTTAACAACAGTAATCGTTTCACCTGCCTCAGTTACCACTTGGCCTTCACTGCCATAAACATTTAACCATGATGGGCCAATTAAAGAACTTCCATCGTTAGAGTGACAAACAGCGCAAGCATATTGAGTAATTAATTCCTCTCCTCTAGCAGCAATGGCAACGACTCCTGCATCCTGTGGAGTTCTTGCTTCTTCGAGTGCAGCAAGCCTTTCTTCTTCTGCTGTAAATTCAGCTTGTAATTCATCCAGGTCAATGTCGTATTCAGCAATTTCTTCTTCACTTGCATTTTGACTTGCTTGCAATGCTCGGATATATCCTACAATAGCCCATCGGTCTTCAACTTTAACCTGATGTGCATAGGAAGGCATATTTCGTACTCCATTGTAGATAGCTGAATAAAGCTCGCCATCGGGAGCTTCTCTTAATCGAGCCTGGTGGAAGGTAGGAGCAGGCACATAACCGTATTGCCCGGTCATAATAATACCTTGTCCATCTCCAGTTATTCCATGACATGGAGTACAGTAAATTTCGTAGCGCTCTTTTCCTCTGTAAAGGAAGGATCTGGTGAATTCTACAGGAGTGTTTTCAACCCACTCACCGTTTTCATCAACTCCTTCATAATAAGCCAAGTCAGCTTTTCGGTAACCCCGAGCAACGGTTCCTTCAACAGGAGGGCGCATAGAGCGGCCATCTTCAAAGAAGGCATTTTCCTCCTGTGCTTCTTTTCTTGGTTGCTGATCCATGTTCATGTTAGGATGGATGGCAGGCTTCTCAGAAACAGTACCTCTACATCCCACTAGGACAGCACCTAGCACAACAATGGAAAGTGTCTTTTTTAAATGCATGAATGATATTCGGTGATTACTGTTAGTCGTCATACACTTCCTCGATATGAGTAGCTCCAGCTTCTTCAAAAAGCTGGCGAACCAAATCTTCCTGGAATTTGCTGTCTGTCGCTTCAATACATACGAAAAAGCCATCATCAGTAGCCTTCTTGAAGCGATCAACATTAAATAAAGGGTTATGAAGTCTTGGAAGTCCGTTTAAGAAGAACATTCCAAATACTGCACCAAAAGCAGAAAGAAGTACCGTTAATTCAAAAGTAACAGGTACCCATGCCGGTGCATTAAAAAATGGTTTTCCACTGATATTGATTGGATAGTCGATTGCTGACATCCAGTACATCATAAGTATTGCTCCACTAAATCCGAGTAACCCATGACCTAGTACAATCCATCCAAGTTTGGATTTCTTAAGGTTCATCGCCTTGTCAATTCCATGAATCGGAAAAGGGGCGTAAGTATCAAATTTATCATATCCGGCTTCAACCACTTTTTTAGAAGCGTCGATTAACGCTTTTGGGTTTTTGAATTCAGCGAGGATGCCGTAAAGCTTAGTATTGGTTTCTTTACTCATAGTATTTATACCGTTTCAGCTTTAGGGGTTGGAACTTCAATTTCGTGGGGATGATACTCCTGGGTCTCCTCGTCATAATTATGAGGATCAGCCTGTGGCATTACCGCTTTAATCTCCGCGATCGCAATCATCGGCAGGAAGCGCAAGAATGCAAGGAAGAAAGTAAAGAAGATACCGAAGGTTCCCACATAAGTAAGTACGTCCCAAATGGTTGGGGAGAAGTAATCCCAGGATGAAGGTAGATAGTCGGTGGCAAGTGAAGTAACCGTAATTACGAATCGCTCGAACCACATACCAATGTTCACCACAATGGAAATAAAGAAAGTGAATCCAACGTGGCGTCTTAATTTCTTTGACCAGAATACCTGCGGAGAGATCACATTACATAACATCATAATCCAATATGCCCAGGCATATGGACCGGTCGCCCTCAGCATGAAAATTGCTTTTTCATATTCAACACCACTATACCAGGCAATGAAGAACTCCATCATATAGGCAAAGCCTACCATAGAACCCGTAACCAGAATAATGATATTCATTTTCTCCATATGGTCATCCGTCATGATATCTTCCATGCCATACACCTTTCGCGCAACAAGCATTAAGGTGAGCACCATGGCAAAACCTGAGAAAATCGCACCAGCAACGAAATAAGGAGGGAAGATGGTAGTGTGCCATCCCGGAATCATTGAAACGGCGAAGTCAAAGGATACAATAGTGTGTACAGAAAGTACCAGTGGAGTAGCCAAACCGGCTAAAATCATATACGCTTTTTCGTAATTCCACCATGCACGACCACTACCTGTCCAACCTAATGAAGCGATACCGTAAGCTATCTTTCGAATTTTATCGGTGGCTTTATCACGTAGCGTAGCAAAATCCGGAACAAGACCTACATACCAGAAAAGCAGTGAAACGGTGAAATAGGTAGAAACGGCAAATACGTCCCAAAGTAGCGGAGAATTAAAGTTTGGCCACATTGCCATTTGATTTGGGAGCGGGAATACCCAATAAATCACCCAAATTCTTCCAACGTGAATACCAGGGAACATCAAGGCACAGATTACAGCAAAAATTGTCATCGCTTCCGCAAATCGGTTGATGGCAGTACGCCAATCTTGCCTAAAGAGGAATAAAATCGCAGAAATTAGAGTTCCCGCGTGACCAATACCAACCCACCATACGAAGTTGATAATCGCCCATCCCCAACCAACAGGGTTCATTAAGCCCCAAATTCCGGTTCCTTCCCAAACCAGGTAACCAACTGCAATAAGGAATACACCAAGTAGTGCATTCGAAATAAGCATGAACAGGTACCATAATTTTGGAGTAGGGCGAAGATTTACATCAGTAACCAGTTTAGTGATACTGGCAAAATCATGATTTCCCTTAACAAGAGCGGGTTCCGGTATATATTCGTATTTACTCATTAGTGGGCAGCTTCCTGTTTAGTATCATCTACCAATGCCGGGTTCGGATTGGTTAATTTGGCAATGTATGATGTTCTTGGACGGACATTGAGTTCTTCCAACATCAAATAATTTCTTTCATTGTACTTCATTTGTGAAACTTCACTGTTTTTATCAGTCAAGTCTCCGAAGTAAATGGCATCAGCAGGGCAAGCTTGCTGACAAGCCGTCTTTACAGTACCGTCAGCAGGTTTTGGTGAGCCAGTTTCAATTTTGGTATTGATTTTAGCTCTGTTAACACGCTGTACACAGTAAGTACATTTCTCCATTACCCCTCTGAAACGAACAGTTACTTCGGGGTTCATCGCCATTTGGATGATATCCGGATCTTCTCCGGTTGTCAGATATTCTTTTGGATAGTTGAAGAAGTTAAATCTTCGAACTTTGAATGGGCAGTTGTTTGCACAATAACGAGTACCAATACAACGGTTATACGTCATTTGGTTCATTCCATCATCACTATGTGTAGTAGCAGCCACTGGGCAAACCTGCTCACAAGGGGCTAATTCGCAGTGCATACAAGGAACTGGCTGATGAACAGCCTGAGGATCATGCTCATCTCCCATATAATAGCGGTCATTTCTGATCCAATGCATTTCACGGCCACGACTAACTTCCCTTTTTCCAATAACTGGGATGTTATTTTCACTTTGGCAGGCAATAATACATACACCACAACCAAAACATGAGTTCAGGTCAATGGCCATTCCCCATTGTGGCTCATAATCAGGATAGGTCTGCTCATCAAACAGAGAGATGAGATCGTCTTCCCCTTTTTCGTTTGCTTCCTTTTGGCCTGGAACTTCATATTTATGAACATAGGCGAATGAAGCATATTCAGGAGTCTTTTTGTATTTCTCAAGTGTAGCCTGACGATACATATCACGGCCTTCAAGGCTATGATGATCCTGAACACAAGCAATGCTATATGTTCCACTTGCTTTTGAAATACTACCTGAATTAAATAATAGTGCGCTTGACTGTACCAGTGGATATACATTTATTCCACCAGAAAATACCGTACTATCAAAAAGCTGAGAAGTATCGGAAGTTACATCAGCAACTCGCCCGATTCCTTCTTTTCCGTATCCTGCATTTAGCGTAATAGATTCATCAGCGTGACCTGGTTGAATCCATGCAGCAATGGTGATAGAAGTGCCATTAACAGTAACATTCACAAGATCTTCGTTTTCGACTCCAAGGCTGGCAGCTGTAGCTGGACTCATAAGAGCCACATTGTCCCAGGTAATCTTCGTCATTGGGTCTGGTAACTCTTGAAGCCAACCGTTATTAGCAAACCGGCCATCATATAAGGAATAGTCAGGTCGAATAACTATTTCAATACCATTAATTGGTGTAGCATCGCTTGGAGAAACAGATCTCAATCGAACGTTAGCCGTTCTATATCCATCATTAATGTCAATTCCATCATGGAGGATATCTTTCCAACGATTTTCAAAATTTGAGCGGTAGTACCCGTTAAAGGTACTTTTGACAAGGTCATGGCCAGATACTTTCTCACCATTTACGATAGCACCAAGGAATTCAATATCGCTTAAGGAATCATGCAATGGTTGAATTTGTGGTTGAATCACAGAACGTGCACCACCAAATGAATATCCATCGCCCCATGCTTCGAGATAGTGAGAACGCGCTACATGCCAGTTTGCATTTGTAGAGCTCTCATCTCTGTAACTTCCAAAATGGATTACTTCTGCTGCATTAGAAAGCGCACTTGCAAAGGATAAATCAGCAGGAGCAGTGAAGACCGGATTTGTACCTAATAATACAACGGTATCAACATTGCCTGCGTTAAGAGCTGATACTGCGCTAGAAAAAGATTCAAAATTACTTTGATCATCAATGGAAGGAACTTCAAGATAACTTACAGTGCTTCCAACATTATCCAACGCCACATTAATAGCATTGATAATGGCATGAGCGCTTGGAGAATGATCAAAACCGATTGAAACGACACAACGTCCGGCGTGAGAAGCTAGGTCATCTGCCATTGCAGTAATGAAGTTGTCCCCGGTGAATTTATTGCTAACTCCGCTAAAGGCATTAAGCCCGCTAATTCTGGAAGAAAGCTCTCCTGCAAGCGCATTGGCAAAAGCTTCAACTTCACTTGCTTTAACTCTTAGCCTGTTATCAGCATAAGAACCAGTTAGAGTAAATCCGTTCTCTACCGAATAGATTCGATTCATAGAATCGCCGGTGCTGGTTACTTTCCTGCGTGATGTAACCTGCTTTGCATATTCTACATTATTTGGATGAGTAGGAGATAGGAAGTCATCGTCAAGCGATACAATTACATCGGCATTGGTGTAATTGTATAGAGTACGAAGTCTACTTCCGAAAGCGATTTGGGCTCCTTCAACAATAGCATTCTCACCAAAAGGCTCGAAAGTAACCCAGCTTGCGTTTCTAAATTTGTTTAAAGCTTCTTCTTTAAGCGATTGAAAAGTCGGTGAAGAATTAGCTTCTGATATAAATAGGATATTCTTGTTGGTATCAGAGAAATGCTCACTTGCAAAGCTGATGAATTCATCAGTAGTAGCTTTACTCCCATTGCGGAGCGGGCTTCTCGAACGATCAGGATCGTACATTTCAAGGATAGATGCCTGATGATAGGAATTGGTATTTCCTAAACTCGCAGGGTGAAGGTCATTTCCTTCTACTTTAGTAGGCCGTCCCTGATGGTTTTCAACAACTAGACCAGTAAGGTTACCTTGGAATGGCATTGCAGTGGCATAAAAAAGAGGAATGCCGGGAACAATGTCTTCAGGTTGTTGAGAATAAGGAAGAATTTTTTGAACTGGTCGACGGCAAGCAGCAAAACCTGCAAGTGCGATAGACGCTCCCATCACTCGGAGGAATCCCTTTCTGGAAACACCGTCTTTTAGTTCGGTGGCATTCTCAGGGAATTCTCGTTCAACAAAATTTTGATATTCTTTATTCTGAGCTAATTCGTTTAAGCTTTTCCAGTATGTATTCTGTGTAACTTCGCTCATTGGATGATTATAAGTTCAACTATCCTTTCTTATTAATAATGACAACCCTGACAATACTGCGGAGGGCTTACATTATTTTTCTTAACTAATTCGCTTCCCAACAACAGTTGGTTCTCAGCCTTATACCCCATGGTAGTCACCTCTTCAACAGGGCGGAGGTACTTTTCAGGTTCGCGGTGGCAATCAAGGCACCAGCTCATACTTAGTGGTTCAGATTGGTAAACCACTTCCATTTTATCAATTCTTCCGTGGCAGCTCTCGCAACCTACACCTACATTCACATGGGCAGCATGGTTGAAGTAAGCATAATCAGCCAGGTTATTTACTCTAACCCATTCTACAGGTTTGCCTGTTTCCCAACTTTCACGGATAGGAGCGAGTTTTTCGCTGTCCGTTTTAATCTGGCTATGGCAGTTCATACAAGTTTGTGTAGGAGGAATGTTCGCTTGCTTAGACTCAAACACAGAGGTATGACAATACTGGCAATCAAGACCAAGCTTATCAACGTGAACTTTGTGAGAGTATGGAACCGGTTGAACAGGGGCGTAACCTACATCGGTATATTCGGGAGAGAAGAAGTACCAAATTCCAAGAATAACTGCGTTTGCAGTAACTATAAGTCCGATAAGTAATTTTCGAGGAACTTGATTTGTCCACTTAGGGAAAATCTGCGCCATAAAAATGCTGATTTTATATTTCAAACCTGAGCATTAACGCTCAATAAGAAGCCGCGCAAAGCTATCGAATTTTTGACTCGAATTGAATACTTAGATGCAGGGTTTTCTTATTTAAATCCGTTCTAAATAACTTAGGTTTAGAAGTATAAGCTAGTTAGTAAATTATTGCGACGAAGATAAGAACATTTCTCCAAAAAACTTGGTTTGTGTAACGAAATAAGGCAAATAATAGCGCCAGTTTACCTTAACTTTAAGGCGCTCAACAAACAAAGGATTAAATAAGTTAATTGATGCAGCACGAAGTCGAACTCCCGGATAGCTTAAAAGTATTTGAACAGGTAAATACCAAGCGGGCACTTGGTATAATTATAGGAGTAAGTGTGCTCGCTTTGGTATTTCTTTTTTGGCTTATTTATTTCAAAGCACCTGCTCCATCTGAAATACCCTGGGTAAAAAACCTATCTGCTCTGAATGCTTCATTTAATGCTTTGAGTACTGTATTTCTTTTATTGGGATTCAGGGAGATCAAAAGAAGGAATTATGCAAAGCACATGAGATTTATGATTAGTGCTTTTGTTACTTCTTCCTTATTCCTGGTGAGTTATGTGATTTACCATAATTTTGTAGGGGACACAAAATTCATGGGAGAAGGGTTTATCAAGCCAATCTACTTCTTCATATTAATATCGCACATAGTGCTATCCGTTTTTGTAGTGCCTCTTGTGCTCTCCAGTTTCTTCTTTGCCTTTTCCGGTAAATTTGAAACACACCGTAAAGTGTCAAAGTGGACTTTCCCAATCTGGCTCTATGTTTCCGTGACTGGGGTGTTGGTATTTATCCTCTTAAAAACCTTTGGGTAAACCGAAGCCGAAGACCTCTCTATAGATATTTAAAAGCCGATTTTTCTATAAGTGACGTAGTGATGTAGTAGTGCCAAAAAAGCGCTTTTATAAGCATGAAGTAATCTTATTGTACTTGCCTCTATTGGAATAAATTAAATGCTGCACAATATTCAATAGAACGATTGCTAGTTAATACACAACAGTAATCATTATCCTGATTTATACCTGCCTGTGCTTCGTTTTGCGAAAGCGCTGCTATACTCGAAGCCAGGCTGGTTTATTTGATGCTAAGGACCTAACAATCAGCCTATGAATCTTGATACAGAACAGCCTATGCCTACCCAACAAAAATCTATTGTCGGCACATTTTTTTTTGCATTGTTAGGCTTCATGTTGTTTTCAAGTGGAAGTAACACAGTATATGCCCAAACCGAAATAACCGGTACTGTATATGATGCAGAAACACAAGAAACACTACCTGGAGTAAACATACTTATAAAAGGAACTGCCCGAGGGACTTCCACGGATCCGGAAGGTAATTTCCGGTTAAGGCTCCAGGAAGGAGAAAGTATATTGGTTTTTTCATTCCTTGGATTCGAAACCCAGGAAATAGATGTAACCGGTCTTACAGAGATAGAAGTTCAACTTAGAACTGTGGTTGGCACTCTGGACGAATTGGTTGTTGTTGGATATGGGGTAGTTAAGAAAAGAGATGTAACAGGAGCAATTGGCAGGGTAAGTTCTGAGGAACTTGGGAAAGTAACGAGTCTGAATGTTGAACAGGCATTACAAGGAAAAGTAAGTGGTGTACAAATTACTTCTACTTCAGGAGCTCCGGGAGCTGCAGCCGCAGTGCGTATTCGAGGGGTTGGTACATTCAATGATTCATCTCCTATATATGTAGTTGATGGCGTCATTTTAGATGACATCTCATTTTTGAACTCTGCGGATATTGAGTCGATGGAAGTATTGAAAGATGCTTCTGCTACAGCTATCTACGGATCCAGAGGTGCTAATGGGGTAGTATTAGTTCAAACTAAATCCGGGTCAGGAATAGTAGGGAAACCCCAGGTTAATTTTTCTACTGAAACAGGTTTCCAGCAGGTAGAGCGCACTATTGATCTTTTAAATGGTAGAGAATACGCCATTATTGCCAACGAAATTCGATCGGGCACCTATAATAATGTAGATGCTGTACCCAATACCGATTGGCAGGATCTTGTATTTGGTACTGCACCCATACAAAATCACCAGTTATCAGTAAGTGGAGGGAGCGACCGGGGCGATTATTACGTGAGTGTGGGGTATTTCCAGCAGGATGGGATTATAGAAAAATCCAGTTATGAGCGATTAACCATAAAGTTGAATAACACCTATAAGCTGAATGAAAAAATCAAGATTGGAAACAACCTGACGATAGCCCCATACAAACAGCAAATCGCGCCGAATGCAACTTTTGCAGCATATCGGGCGCAACCTTTACTCGAACCTTTTTACGATGATGGTAGCTTTGGGGTGGTTTATAATGTTGGTAACCCATTAGCCGACATTGAATATTCGAACAATCAAAATAGTGGAACCCGGTTTGTGGGTAATATTTTTGCCGATGCTATTATCAAAAATGAATTCTTACTTCGTTCCAGTTTTGGAATTGATGCTTCGTTAAATCGAGCCAGAAATTTTACTCCCGCTTTCACCGTATTAAATCCAGATGGGACTGCTTCTCAGCAGAACAATGATTTCAGCGATATTTTCAAACAGGAGAGCATTAATTATAACTGGCTTTGGGAAAACACACTCAGCTATATAAAGGAATATGATCGACATTCTGTAAATGCTGTAGGTGGGCTAAGCATGCAACAAACTCGTTCTGAATTTCTTCAACTCTCAGGACAGAATGTAATTCGTGACGATGAAGATTTTTGGTATGTAAACCCATCTTACATAATTGATGAAGCAAACGGCATTAATAATTTACAGGCAAACAATAACGGAGTAGATGCCGGGAATTACTTCAACATGATTTCTTTGCTTGGTCGTGTTGTATATACATACAATCAAAAGTATGTAGCTACCCTTACATACAGGGCTGATGGTTCCTCCAAATTTGCTGAGGAAAACCGCTGGGGATATTTCCCATCCGTAGCATTTGGGTGGAATATTGATCAGGAAAAATTCATGGGGCTAATTCCTGAGATTAGTAGCCTGAAACTGAGAACTAGCTGGGGGATAATTGGAAATGAGAAGATTCAATATCTGGGAAGATTTTCAGGAGTAAACTCAGATATTCTGGCTGTTTTTGGCTCGCCGGATACTCCTTATAATGCAGCTACTTATGGAACGTCAGGGAATCCCGATTTACAATGGGAAAGCACAACTCAAATAGATGTAGGTATTGAGGGAGGACTTTTCGAAGATAAGCTCTCCGTCGAGATAGACTATTATAATAGAACTACCAGCGATATTCTCATAGACCTGTCAACTCCCGGACATCTGGGCAATGGTCAAGGTCAACGCATTACATTTAACGCCGCAGAAGTACAGAACAAAGGAATAGAATTTAATATAGCATGGCAGGATAGGGTGGGTGATATTGCCTATTCCATTGGTTTTTTAGGCAATACTATTGATAATGAAGTACAAGCTATTGGTGGAAATAGTGGCATAGACTCGGTTCTTGTCGGTGGCTTTTTAGCGAACGGTCAATCTGTTACCCGATCAGTGGTAGGAAGACCTATTGGTGCATTCTATGGGTATAAAACGGATGGAATTTTCCAGAACCAGGCAGAACTGGATGCCTATCCTCACCTTTCTCAAGCTGATGTAGGAGATTTACGCTTCGTAGATGTAAATGGTGATGGAGTGCTTAATGGCGAAGACCGGACATTTATTGGTTCTCCAATTCCGGATTTTGTTTATGGATTCAACCTCGACTTGTTCTACAAGAATTTTGATCTAAGTATTGGGCTACAAGGGCAAATTGGGAATGAAATTTTTAATGGGAAAAATGTAGTCCGGCCTGACCCCTATAATTTTGAGCAGCATGTATGGAACCGATGGACGGGAGAGGGAACCAGTAATTCAGAACCCAGGGTAACGTATGGCGGGTATAACTTCTTGCCTTCAGACCGATTCATACATGATGGTAGTTTCTTACGATTACGAACGGTCATCATTGGGTACCAATTACCCCCCTCTTACCAGAGCCGTTTAGGGTTGCGAGAAGCAAGATTGTATGTAAAAGCCAATAACCTGCTAACAATCACTCAATACACAGGCTATACCCCGGAGATTGGCAGCCAAAGTGTAATAGCGAATGGAATTGATACGGGGATTTACCCAATTCCCCGGGTGATATCTGTTGGCTTTAATACCTCATTTTAAAACAAGGTTATGACTATGAAGCGATTTTTTTCAATTCTACTTCTGACAATAATTTTACTTGGATGCGAAGGTTTCCTGGATGTAAACCCTCAAGGAGAGCTTACACAAGAATCATTTCCAGTTTCTGCTTCTGATGCATTGCTAGCTACGAATGGGGTGTACTCTACACTTCGGGAGTGGAACTACCATACTGGTGGCTTCCCATTCCTGGAATTTCTTTCAGATGATGGAGCAAAAGGCAGTAACCCGAATGATGGAGTTGATCAGGCTCCTTACGATAATTTTACTCATGCCACTACACAAGACGGCCTTGATAGATGGTGGAACACGTTGTACCTGGGTATCCGAAGGGCAAACGTAGTTATTGAGAGCGTTCCTTTAATACAAATGGATGAAGAGTTAAGAGCACGATACGTGGCGGAGGCAAAATTTCTTCGGGCTTCTTTTTATTTCGATTTAGTAAGAGGGTTTGGAGGAGTTCCTCTTGTAACTACAACTAATCCTTCTATTAAATTAACCCGTGCTAGTTCTCAAGAAATATATGATTTGGTTGAGACCGATTTACTTGATGCAATTAATGACCTGCCGCTCAAGAGTGAATACGGAGCTGAAGATATTGGCAGGGCTACTAAAGGAGCAGCTCAGGCTTTATTAGCAAAGGTGTATTTATTCCAAAATGATTTTGGAAATGCTGAAGACTTTGCTCTTGCTGTTATAAACTCGAATGAATACGATCTGGAGACGAATTTCTATCATGCAAATGGGTCAGAAGGTGAGCAAGGTGTAGAATCAGTATTCGAGATAGGTGCAGCATCAGATCGAACAGCGGGAAATCAGTATGCCAATACCCAGGGTGTGCGTGGCACACCAAACCGAGGCTGGGGCTTTAATCGGCCAACCATAGATCTCAGGAGCGCATTTGAGGATGATGACCCCAGAGAGCAAGCTACCATTATTGAGCTTGGTGATGTGATTGATGGTATAACTATACTAGGAGACGGATCTACACCGGATGAGACAACAGATGAAAATGGTATCGTAATTGAGATTGAGAGTTATAACCGTAAGGTTTGGTTTCCCGGAAATAATACGGACACTCAATTTGGTCATAACCGTCGATTAATTCGCTTTGCAGATTTATTGCTTATGGCCGCCGAGGCTTTAAATGAAAATGGCCAACCTGTCCAGGCTCTGGTTTATTTAAATCGAGTGAGAGAACGAGCTCGGCAAGGCGATCCAGGCATTTTGCCAGACATCATAGAAACCGATAAAGACCTGCTAAGAGAAATTATTATTCAGGAACGAAGAGTAGAACTGGCCATGGAAGGGCATCGTTTCTGGGACCTGGTACGCACCGGAAAAGCCCCTGAAGTATTAGGGCCTTTGGGTTTTATAGAAGGAAAGCACGAATTGCTGCCCATTCCGCAAAGTGAAATCGATTTATCTCAAGGCTCTTTGGAGCAAAACCCGATGTGGTAAAAAAAACTAATACATAAACCTCGAAACAAAAGGATCAATAATGAAAAAGATATATACAACATTTAAATATGTTTTGATGCTGACGCTTATAGTATTTATAGCGCAGGCATGTAACAGCGATAGCGACCCTGTAGATCTTAATATCGAAAGTATTACGGTAGGTGGGCTAGATCTAAATGGAGCAACTTCTCCCACCGATGTACCTTCGGATGCAAGCATCGTTATTACCTTTAATTCCGATATTAAAATCGAAACAGCTACCTCGGCGAACATCACCCTTGTTCAGGATTATGATCAGGCAGATATAGAACTGAATATTGTCGTGGATGGTCCTATGCTGACCGTTACCCCTACTTCAACGCTTGGTTCAGGAACTCTATATACATTCGCACTATCAGCAGGACTTTTGAATAATGATGATCAGCCCTTGGCTTCTACAAACCGTGCCTTTACAACAGCAGGTACTTTTAGCCCTGCAGGTATGATTGCTAACTGGACATTCGAAGAAACAGCAGAAGATATAGTAGGTAGTTTTGATCCCGCTGCATCTGCGGTAGTAGATATTAGCTATGTTGATAGTAGAAATGATGCAGCTGGTAAAGCAGCGTCTTTTAATGGGAATACAAGTATTATTGAAATCCCTGGTGCCGATGCATTAATTAATACCAGCGACTTTACCATTAGCTTCTGGATGAAAACCAACTCTGATGGACATGTTGATGCGAATGGTAATCCAACCGGACATTTTGTAATGGGGCTTGGAGCGTTCTTTGGATTACAATTTGAAGTTTTTGGTGATTACAGCGGGGCTAAATTTGCAATACAATATGAATTTGCAGACGGTAATACTGGAGCCGAAGATATGTGGTTCCCCGTAGAAGCCCTCGACAACACGAATGGCGGATGGCAAGGTTGGGATTTTGCCAAGAGCATCACCCAGGAACAAATGGAAGGTTATCTGAAAGATAGTTGGACTCAGGTGACATATACCTACGAAGGATCAACCATGAGAGGAAGTATGTACTATGATGGAGAGCTAATGAAGACGTTTGATTTTAATCTCTGGCCAGATGAAGATGCTAAGAGAGGAACATTAGGTATGATATATGCAGGAACAGAGCCCGATGTAGTGAACGAGTTAGCCTTTGGGTTTATTCATTCCCGAGCCGGCACTATGTGGGACGACACACCATGGGGTGGTTACGACAATGCAACTGCAAATCATTTCAAGGGAGAACTTGACGACATTAAGTTCTACCACAAGGTGCTTACTGCAACCGAAATTCAGCTGATGTATGATTCAGAAGAATAAAAACATAGATGACCATAAAGAGGTGCCTTTTAGCACCTCTTTTCTGATAAACCTGTGTCTTATCATTCTATTTACTTCGTAATCAACGCACCAATTTTTAGCCAGATATTTATCTACCGCTCAACATTATGCTTACCCAACACTCTATAGCCAGATTTTTCCTATTGAATATAAAAGCTGGGCTGATCTTAATAATGGCGGGGGCATGTAAAGAAAAGGGAGTAGATCCAACGCCGGAAGTTTTCCAATTGTTGAGAACATATACTCAAAACAATACCCTTTCTTCTTCTTCCTTAAATGAAGGAGTTTCTGTTGGAGCCATTTTTTTCATTGAGTTTTCATCGCCTGTAGATACCACTTCAGTTCGGCAGAGTATTTCAATAACCGAAGAAGAAAGCCAAAGTGAGATTCCTTTGAGCTTCAGATTCGAAGACCTCAACAAAAGAATTGTAGTAAGCCCGGATCAGGGGTTGGACGTTCAAACTTCATACTCTTTAAGTATTAACGAAACATTGCAATCTGAGATGGGGGGTGAGTTTTCGAGAATAATGTATCAGCTAAACACAGAAAATGGAACCATTCAATTGGTATCAGCCAGTGCGAACTCAGAAAACCTTTCCCAAAACAGTACGGTGCGCAATATTAGCTATTCCGAAGTAGAACTGATCTTTTCTTTTTCTGAGCCCTTAAATGAGGGAACCTACGCTTCCTATTTCTCAGTCAGTCCCTCCATTAACATAGAGAAGAGTCTTTCCGGTGATGGAAAGGAAGTTATACTCACTACAACAGAACCATTGGATTATTATCGACATTATACTGTAACGGTAAGCAATAGTCTTGAGGGAGCTAATGGGTTTGAATTCGATGGTTACTCAGCTTCATTTCAAACCGGGTTAGATTCAACACAAAAATTTCTAACCATTACAGATGAGGAATTACTCACCAAAGTACAGGAGCAAACCTTTAAATACTTCTGGGATTTTGCTCATCCGGTAAGTGGGTTGGCAAGAGAGAGAAATACTTCCGGAGATTTAGTAACTATTGGAGGTAGTGGCTTTGGAGTAATGTCAATTCTGGTAGCTATAGAACGCAATTTCATAGGAAAAGCGGAAGGGATATCCAGGCTTCAAACCATTGTTACTTTTTTGGAGAATGCGGATCGATTTCATGGAGTATGGCCTCATTGGATGAATGGGAATACCGGAGAAGTAATACCATTTAGCACACGTGATAATGGAGCAGATCTTGTTGAAACCGCATTTATGGCACAAGCTCTTATTACTGTTCGTGAATATATGGATGATTCAATACAGGAAGAACAGGAGCTAATTGATAAAATCGATGGATTACTGGACGCCATCGAATGGAATTGGTTCACTAAAGGAGGAGAGAGTGTATTGTATTGGCATTGGTCGCCAGAATATGAGTGGCAGATGAATTTACCAATAAGAGGATATAATGAGTCACTAATTGTGTATGTGTTGGCTGCCTCGTCAAAAAATTATGCAATCGATAAAGAGGTCTACACTAGTGGTTGGGCCAGATCGGGAGCTATCCAAAATGGAAATGAGTACTACGGGATTGAATTACCCCTTGGATACGATTTTGGAGGCCCGCTTTTTTTCGCCCACTATTCTTTTTTAGGATTAGATCCACGCAATCTTTCAGATCAATATGCAAACTATTGGCAGCAAAACAGGAATCACTCACTCATAAATAGAGCCCATAGTATTGAGAATCCAATGAATTTTATTGGGTATTCACAAGAGAGTTGGGGGATCACTGCTAGTGATGAGCTTGGAGGGTATAGCGCCCATTCTCCAACTAATGATAATGGCACCATCACTCCAACCGCTGCACTTTCATCAATGCCTTACACCCCCGAGGAGTCAATGAGTGCGCTGCGACACTTTTACTACATATTAGGCGATAAACTTTGGGGTGAGTATGGTTTTTATGATGCCTTTAATCCCACTCAGGGTTGGTGGGCTAGCTCTACGCTGGCCATCGATCAGGGGCCGATCATCATAATGATTGAGAATCACAGGACAGGGTTGCTTTGGGATCTGTTTATGCAGGCGCCAGAAGTTAAAGCCGCACTGGACACTTTAGGATTTACTTATGACTGAACTTACACAAAATAGGCCTTTGCTAATAAGTGGATGTCAAGTCGGAGTGTTTCTATCGTCTTCTTATTACTCGTCAATGCGAGATTGCTTCATCGTTATCATCCAGACCTTTTCGATGCCTTGCTTCTCCTCGCAATGACTGGCTTCAATGTTGAGGTTAATTTGCGAAAGGTCACTCATGAATAATAAATATCAACCAAGTACTAATTGATTATGCGGTTTCTTTACATCTTGATAGTCACTCTTTTTTATACGCTTTCAACCAATCCAGCCTATGCGCAATACTCAAGAGCTGAAGTAGTGCAACGGGTTGATTCCGTTATGGCATTAATGACATTAGATGAAAAGCTGGGCCAGTTAAATCTACCCGCAGCCGGCGACATAAGCACGGGGCTGGCTGAAAGCACCGGCATTATTGCAAAGATTAAGGAAGGTAAAGTAGGTGGGTTGTTTAATATTCGAGGTGTAGATCGCATTCGTGAGGTACAAAAAGTAGCAATAGAAGAATCCCGGCTAGGTATCCCGCTCATTTTTGCGATGGATGTGATTCATGGGTATAAAACAGTATTCCCGATACCTTTGGGTTTATCCTGCTCCTGGGATATGGATGCTATAGAGCGATCTGCACGAATTGCAGCACAAGAAGCAACAGCTGATGGTATTGCCTGGACATTTTCTCCAATGGTAGATCTTTCAAGAGATCCCCGTTGGGGCAGGATAGCGGAAAGCGGTGGGGAAGATCCATATCTAAATGGAGAGATTGCTAAAGCAATGGTTCGCGGATATCAAGGAAATGATCTATCGAAAGAAAACACTCTAATGGCTTGTGTAAAGCATTTCGCGCTATACGGAGCCTCAGAAGCAGGTCGGGATTACAACACCGTAGATATGAGCCGGCTCACCATGTACAATGTGTATTTCCCGCCTTATAAAGCAGCAATTGATGCTGGGGCAGGAAGTGTTATGGCATCATTTAATGAAGTAGATGGTGTGCCCGCTACAGGAAACAGATGGTTGATTACAGAAGTGCTTCGGAATCAATGGGGATTTGATGGTTTTACGCTAAGCGATTATACAGGCATCAATGAAATGATTGATCATGGAGTTGGAGACCTGCAAACCGTTTCAGCACTCGCTCTAAAGGCAGGTATTGATATGGATATGGTAGGAGAAGGCTTTTTGACAACACTTAAAGAATCGTTGGAGGAAGGCAGAATTTCAGAAAAAGATATTGATGAAGCATGCCGGCGCATTCTTACAGCAAAATTTCAGCTAGGCTTATTTGATGATCCATACAGATACGCACAACCTGATAGAGCCAAAAGAGAAGTGTATACGGAAGCAAATCGAAAAGAGGCCCGTAAAATTGCTGCGGAGTCGATGGTCTTGCTAAAGAATGAAGGAAATATTCTGCCCTTAAAAAAAGAGGGAACCATAGCCATTATTGGTCCAATGGGGAATAACCGTGAAAACATGCAAGGAACCTGGAGTGTAGCCGGAGATCATCAAAAGTCGATAAGCCTCTTGGAAGGAGTTAAAGGGGTAGTAGGAGAAGAAGTAAATGTACTGTATGCAAAAGGAGCGAATTTTGTTGATGACCCTGCATTAGAGGCCCGTTTCAGTATTTTTGGTAAAAATACCTATCGGGATAGCCGACCTGCAGAAGAAATACTAGCCGAAGCGCTAGAGGTAGCAGGTCAGGCAGATGTAATAATAGCTGCAGTAGGGGAGGCTTCTGAAATGTCGGGCGAAAGTTCCAGTAGAACCGATATAGAGCTCCCGGAATCTCAACGGAGGTTACTGAAGGCCTTATTGGAAACAGGGAAGCCGGTAGTTACCGTCCTTTTTACAGGACGTCCATTAGCCTTAACCTGGGAAGCTGAACATATGCCAAATATTCTTAATGTCTGGTTTGCAGGAAGTGAAGCAGGGTATGCTATTGCAGATGTCATTTTTGGAAATGTTAATCCTTCCGGGAAGCTGACGACTACTTTTCCTCAAAACGTTGGACAGATTCCCATTTACTATGCCCATAAAAACACGGGGCGCCCTCTGGAGGGAGAGTGGTTTCAGAAATTCCGTACTAACTATCTCGATGTTTCTAACAAGCCATTATTCCCCTTTGGATTTGGTCTCAGTTATAGTTCATTTAATTATGGTTCCGTAGAGTTGAGCAACAAAGAACTGGCAGGAAATGAAACCCTAACGGTTTCAGTGGATGTAACCAACACTAGTGAAACAGATGGAAAGGAAGTGGTACAACTGTACATCCGGGATCTTGTAGGAACCGTTACTCGCCCAGTGAAAGAATTGAAAGATTTTAAAAAAGTTATGGTGCCCGCCGGAGAAACTGTAAACGTAATTTTTTCAATAACTACCGATGATTTAAAGTTTTATAAATATGATCCCGAAAGAAGTGATCAATCTATGATTTATGACTGGGAACCAGGTGAATTTATAATCATGATTGGCAGTAATTCGGCAGATGTACAAAGTCAAACAGTTCTGTGGACAAAGCCAGAAAGAGATTAATTAAAAACTAACTAATATCACTATGCAATATAGAATACTCCTATTGTCTGTTTCTTTACTTTTTGTTGCTTGCACATCGCCGCAAAATCAGGGTCAAACATCAAAAGAAGATGCTATTAAGACCCAGGAAGATGAACTCTTAACCAAAGTTCAGTACCAGACTTTTCAATATTTCTGGGAGAACGCAGAACCGGTTTCAGGAATGGCCCCGGAGCGTACCCATATGGATGAAATCTATCCTCAAAATGATAAAAATGTGGTTACATCCGGAGGATCAGGTTTTGGGCTAATGGCGATTTTGGTCGGTATTGAGCGTGGGTTTATTACCAGAGAAGAGGCCGTTGAACGGTATGATAAAATCCTCACCTTTCTAGAAACTGCAGACAGTTTTCATGGAGTTTATCCGCACTGGTGGTATGGAGACACCGGCAAGACAAAAGCATTTAGCCGTTACGATGATGGTGGTGACTTGGTAGAAACTGCCTTTTTGATTCAGGGTCTTCTCACAGTCCGTCAATACTTTGTTGATGGAAATGAAAAAGAGCAGGAGCTGGTACGCCGGATTAATACAATCTGGGAAAATGTAGAGTGGGATTGGCATACAAAAGGTGGAGAAGATGTTTTGTACTGGCATTGGTCACCAAATCATGGGTGGAGAATGAATTTCGCAGTAAGAGGATATAACGAGTGTTTGATTATGTATGTACTTGCAGCGTCATCACCCACACATCCTATTGACCCCGATGTTTATCACAAAGGTTGGGCAAAAGATGGAGCAATTAGTACAGATAGAGAATTTTACGGTTATCCAACAGTATTGGATCACTATGATACTAATGACTCACCAGTAGGCCCTCTTTTTTGGGCACATTACTCGTATCTGGGATTAAATCCTACAAACCTAAAAGATCGGTACGGAGATTATTGGGAGTTAAATCAAAATCATGCTAAGATTCATCATGCGTATAGTGTTGATAATCCCAATAGCTATGAAGGCTATAGTGATAGTGTTTGGGGTCTCACCTCCAGTTATTCTATGAAAGGGTATTCCAGTCATCGTCCTGACCAAGATCTGGGTGTAATTTCTCCGACCGCAGCTCTGTCAAGTTTTCCATATACCCCTGAAGAAAGCATGAAATTTTTGAAGTATTTATATAATAGTGCGGATAGTTTGATTGGGAAATATGGGCCTTATGATGCATTCAGTTATGAACACGATTGGTATCTTCCGAGGTATCTGGCGATTGATCAGGGGCCTATTCCTGTAATGATAGAAAACTATAGAACTGGATTGCTGTGGGATTTATTTATGAGCGCTCCCGAAGTACAAACTGGGTTAGAACGGCTTGGTTTTACCGTAGGGGAATAGAACGATGAAATGGCAACGAAAAATCAATATCGAAGTTTTGTCAATTATCCTTTTGGGTTTTTTAGTTTCCGCTACTTCACTGCAGGCCCAGGATAACAAACCACAAAATGTTGTATTTATACTTAGTGATGATCATCGCTTCGACTTCATGGGCTTCCATCCTGATGCCCCGGAATACATAAAAACTCCGAATTTAGACCGGATGGCTCGAGAAGGCGTGCATATCCGTAATGCATTTGTCACAACCTCGCTATGTTCGCCAAGCAGAGCTTCTATTTTGACCGGGCAGTATGCACATACTCATAAAGTAGTAGATAACACCAGTCCAATTCCTGAAGGAACCCGTTTTTTTAATGAAGATGTTCAAAAAAATGGATACAAAACGGCCTTTATTGGCAAGTGGCACATGGGCGAAAGTGTAGATGACCCAAAACCTGGTTGGGATCATTGGGTAAGTTTTAGGGGGCAGGGAGTATATTTCAATCCAACATTAAATGTGGATGGAAAGAGAGACATCTATAGCGGATATACCTCAGATATACTCACAGATTTTGCTGTCGACTGGTTAAAGGAACGGAAGGAGGATTCCGAAGAACCATTTTTTCTTTATCTATCCCATAAAGCGGTTCATGCTGAGTTTATTCCTGCTGAACGGCATCAGGATGAGTATGAAGATATCGATATCGAGTACCCTGCTACCATGGATAAGACCGAGCAAAATTACAGGACAAAACCTAAGTGGGTAAAAGCTCAGCGTAATAGCTGGCATGGCGTAGATTATGCTTACCACGGGGATATGAACTTTGACGAATTCTACAAGAGTTACCTGAAGACATTGCTTGCATTGGATGAAAGTGTGGGAAGAGTCCTGGACTATTTAGCAGAATCAGGATTAGATGAGAATACACTTGTTATTTATATGGGAGATAATGGTTTTATGCACGGCGAGCATGGCCTCATTGACAAGCGGAATGCCTACGAAGAATCAATCCGTGTGCCAATGATAGCCTGGGCGCCGGGTTATCTGGAGCCTGATACAGTTATTGATCAATTGATACGAAATATAGATATCGCTCCCACTATTCTGGATGTGTTTGGAGCAGAAAGTTCTATAGACATGGATGGACTTTCCTTTTTACCACTACTCACCGATCCTTCTAAAACAATAGAAGAAAGGGAGTTTTTGTATGAGTACTACTGGGAACCAGCTTTCCCACATACCCCAACCACGTTTTCACTTCGAGGTGACCGCTATAAATACATTTATTATCACGGAGTGTGGGACAGGGATGAGCTCTATGATCTACAAAATGATCCTGAAGAGCGATATAATTTAGCCGAAGTGCCGGGATTTATTGAGCTCAGGAATGAAATGAGGAGCCGTCTTTTTGATGTAATGGAAAGTGAAGATGCCATGAGTATACCAGTGAGGCGTTTTAACTGGCAAGCCGATGAAAAGCAGATTGATTAGTAGGTAGCGGTACCGTGTATGATGTCGTAGCTGACGTTAGGAAGCTATGAATTATGCATATTGTTGTGTGGCGTTTTTTATTCATGTTGTATATAAAACAACTCCAGTAAGTCCATAATTAAATCAGAAGGGTCTTCATTCCTTTCTTTCATTCCAAGCATTTCTTTCAGTTGTTCTTTAGTCATAAACAAGATTACTTTTTTTTCATTGGAGTAAATGGTATTCCTTCTTATGTGAGCTTGAACGTTGGGAGGTTTAGAACATACCAATATTGCTAATCTACCCATTGGATTCGCTAGATAATTTAGTGCCTGATTTACCTCATCAGGGCCAATATCTGTGTTGTCATAGTTCTTGAACTCGAACAATATCATACGTGCATCCAACTCTTGAAACAGATGATGCCAATTTATGGAGTTCGCTTGTTGATTTGCAGCAATATTTCTATTTGGTAGTACCGCATCTCTTCTGTTAATTCCAGAATATGTTTTTGCTTGTCTTTGAGCTGGTCTTAAAGGAGGTACAAAGAGAAATTCCAAAATCTCGGTACATAGGTCTTCAAATTGTGACCATCCTGGAGCACCTAATGGACAAGCGTCAAGTCGTTGGATAAAATCTGTTACCTGACTCATATTTGAAAATATTTGTCTAGTAATCTCTTCCTTTTCGCGACTAATTTCTTCAGCAAAAGCCCATCAATTACTTCGATTTGAGTGTTTTCGATTTTCTGAAAGTCATTTAAATAGCTTTCGACTACAGAAGTGAGGATACTGTTTGTTACAAGAAGCAGTTTAATGTCTGCAGGTAGCAGGTGGCGCTTGTATTCAAGCAATTGTTGGATTGAGTTAATGCTGAATCTTTCATGGCGATAGAACTTAACTTCAACAAGCCAATGTTGTATTTGAATGGTTCCAAAAGGTGTCTTTGATTTGTATTCTGCTTTGAAGTCAAATCCTCTGTCACTTTCTACACCTTGATGTTTGATGTTGGCAAAACCGTACTCTCTCAGGAAATCACCTACGAATTTTTCAAATTCAAATGGAGTAAAATGGTCAAAAGTGATTTCTGGAATGGTTTTAATCTTATGTATGAGCTTTTGAAGAGCAGCTTCGGAGTTTCCCAAATTGAGGATAAGGAATCCAGATAGGTCGGAGGGAATTTTAACCCTCTCTAAGGTGACTGGGATAATATTGATATTTCGCTTCTCAGATTCACTGAGCGCTTGCCAGAGTTCTCGTTGTGACCATTCTGATGAAAGAAAATTCTTAGAGAGGAAAATAATGACAGTATCGCTCGATTCAATTTGATAACGGATTTTTTCATTCCAATTCGAGCCAACGTCCAAATCCTGCTGGTCATACCAAATATCAATATTGTTACTCTGTAGCTCGTGTGCAATACGGTCAACCTTTTCTCTGTCTTGATAGCTATATGATAGGAAGACTCTTTGATTACTCATTTACTTTGTTTCTGTTTTTTTAATGCCACACAACAACAGAGTAAAGTGAACAAAGTTCACTTTATCCCTATTTCAAATTTGAGTTTTATTCACTTTATCATAAAAAATGTTGAGAGTAAAGCCAATAAAAATTATTTGTTATCAAAGTACAAAGCGCACTTATGCTGGAGAATAATGGTTTGAGTACTGTTAGCTGATAGCCGTCAGCTAACAACCCTCACTTTTGTACATTATTCTAAAATGTCATAATCAATTCTGTAAGATTTACATCTGTAGAAAGGTTCAGTCTCTTTCTTAATCGATATCTTCTTTCCTCAACACCGCGGACAGAAATGCTGAGCAGAGGAGCAATTTCTTTTGACGAAAGGTTCATTCTCAGGTAGGCACAAAGCCTCAAGTCGCTGGGAGTAAGTTGAGGATGCTTCTCCTTGAGCCGCTTAAAAAAATCACCATGGGCCTGATCATAGAGTTGCTCAAATACTTCCCATTCATGTTCATCCTCAATGCCTTGCTCAATGAGCCTGTTAATCTTGCTGTAATAGCTGCTGGGAAGTTTAACACCCAGTTCCTTTTTTTGTTTATCTAATTCCTCTTTAAGAGATGCGAGAAGATTATTTTTACGCATCATTGCCATGGTATTAGAAGCCAGTTGGGCCGATTTATGTTCAATCTCTGATTGAAGCTTTTCATTGGTAAGTTTGATTATTTCTTTTTCGGCCTTTTCCCTATCCCGCTGAGCAGCTTTGTGCTTTTCCTCCAGTTCTTTTCCAATAGCCTTCCACTGTTTTCTGGAAATGTAAAGCCTGATCATGAATACAAGAGAAATGAAAATTAGTGCGTAAAAAAAATAGGCGCCGGTAGTTAAATACCAGGGTTCTCCAATCTCAAATGAAAGGCTGGTAGTTTCGGAAATAAGACCATTTACACCAATAGATCGTACCAGGAATGTATATTCTCCTGACAACAGACGGTCAAAACGTACACTGTTTTCAGGGGACCAATCACTCCACCCAGGCATTAATCCTTCAAGTTTGTATTGGAAAAAGGGTTGATTTCCTACTACCTGTGTTGACGACCAGGAAAGAGTAACATTGTTGAATGCATTTGAAAGAAATAAATCCTTGGGCCCAGGGGCTGTGATAATCTTTTCGGTTTGTACATTGGACGCTGAAAGTGATTTGATTTCTACATTAGTGCGGGGGTATTTAGACCTACTAATGTTTTCCATATTTAGGATTACAAATCCATCGTCCAGGCTAATAAGGTACATCCGGTTACCCAGAGAGATAATATTTTGGTACCCTTCCACCATTTCGAATCCATACATCTCGGGGATTAAGGTATATAGCAGCTTTATGGAATTAAAATGAATTTCAAACAGGCTTATCTCCGCTTCCTTTATCACCCAATATTGATGATTTCCTGCAGGCAGTACATTTCTTACAGTACTTTTGGTTGTAAAAAAAGGATCAAGTCCAACATAGGTAATAAATTTTTCTGCGATAGAATCCCACTCATATAGTGAGTCGGCTAAAGACGTAAATATTCTCCCATCAAACTTAAATACCCTGTTTGTGGTTTGTGGTAATCCATACTCCGAACCTATTTCCTGAATCTGATCAATGGCAGTAAAAGTAATATTGGGTTGAAGTTTAAATATCCCTCGCACCGTATGTCCGAGCCAGATATTTCCCTGATGATCAGTTTCCAAAAGACGGGCAGGAGCCCTAAATCCAATCAGTGTATGTGATTGTTGCCAGGTGTTGTTTTCTTTTTTATACACGACCAAATCGCTGTAAGTACTTTGTAACAACACATCCTGGTTGTCGAGAGGATAAGATTTTAAGGTGTATCCTCCTGAAATGTCACTTACTTTTTGCAGGGATTTATCCTCGATTACATAGGTACCATCATTAAGACCTCCATACAACTTTCCATCAAATTCTTCCAAAAACCATACCTGTCCCTGAGAGCCTGGTATCAGGTTTTTATCATAAAAATTTCCATTAGTATCCCGCTTATACCAAAAAATACCCTGGTTGGTACCTACGTAAAGTTCATTGTTAAATAACGTTGCTGCATATACACTTCCAATATCATTAGCCATACCCCTATAACTTTGAAAAGGAATATCAAAAGCGATGTAGGAAAGACCTTTGTCCATTCCTACCCAGATATTTCCGAATACATCAACTTCAAGAGAAAGAATGGTGTCGTTTTGTAGCTGATCATTGGTAGTGATGGTTTTTAAGAGCTTGAAATTGGTATCATATACATAGATGCCATTCAAAATGGTGCCAAAAAAGATTTTATCATCAGTACGAATGGCCGCGTTAATTTCGCTATTAACCAAATCGTCATACCCTTCTATGTTCAGTCTGTTGAATTCCTGCCCATCATATTGATATATCCCTTCCGTAGAGGCAATCATGATATTGCCATTTGCTAATTCAATTACTGAACGGATTTCTTCATTACTGAGGAAGCTACTACCGGGAATAGGAACAAATTCATTGTTTTGAAGAGTAAAAAGTCCTTCTCCGACTTTTTGAGTATATATCTCATCTCCTACTTTATGTAGGAACATGAAGGTGCCGAAGGTGTTCAACCGAAACACATTCTCGCCATCATACCCGTAGATAGAGCCAAAGCTATGGAAGTAGATATTATCTTCATGCTTCACAATTTTCCAGATAGCATCATTTCCCATCTCGGGATCCTCAAGCTGGGCAGCTAACGAAGTGTACTCCAATTCCTGGTCAGAATTAGCAGACCAATAACCGAATTCCTCAAAAGAACCGGTATAAATTTGATCATCAATGTAGGCTACAGATCTAAAAATAGTTTGATGAGACAAACCATACATCTTGGCATTAGTATTCTCTAAAACCAGTAAGCCATAATTATTAGCAACGAATATTTTTTGCTTTCCATCTCCGGAAATGTCCCAGTTTTGGTTTCCGGCCCCTTCAATTAACTCATCATAATTGCTTATATGAAAACTTAATTGTCCTAAACACCATGTAGAAGGCAATACGAAAAAAAACAGGAGAGATAAAAAGGCACGAATCATGCAAGTGAGTGGGTAACTACATGTTATTGGGTACGAAAATGAAAGTAATAATCTCGCTTAACATAATAAACGAGTAAAGAATGTTTGAACCGATAACTAAGGCATATAGCTTTTACCTTTTTTTATTGATGGAAAGCCAAATGAATATGTAGGGGAATTAATAAAAAACTATCCACACCAGAGATACACCTAAACAAACACAAAGTACCTAAATGAATCTTCCCGATCTGGCTCTATGTTTCTGTGACCGGGGTGCTGGTGTTTATATTGTTGAAGTCATTTGGGTAAAAGCCCACGATTTCAATCGTGGGCTTTAAATTAGTGTTGTTCTAGGCAAAAACCATTTCAATGGTTTACATTCTTTGAAAAATGTCTCATTCGAAAAATAAAGTTTGGGTTCATGCAATTTGGTCCACCAAAAACCGAATGCCTTTCATTAGTAGTGATATTGAAAAGAAGGTGTTTGATTTTATAAAGAATGAATTTGATCGACTGGAATGCTCATTACAAATCATAAATGGAGTGCCAGATCATATTCATTGTCTATTTTTGCTAAATCAAAATAAATCGTTGGCGGAAGTTTTAAAGCAGATTAAAGGAAGTTCTTCTCATTGGATAAATCAAAATGATCTTACATCTTCGAAGTTTGCTTGGCAAACGGGTTATGCGGCTTACTCCGTAAGTGAGTCTCTAATTAAACGGGTTCACTCTTATATTAAGAATCAAAAACAACATCACTTAAAGAAGACTTTTACTCAGGAATATGAAGAGTTTATAGAGCTACACAAATTGGAAAACGGTTAAAACCGTTTTTTATATGCGAAATTTTTTATTGCCCATGATTTCAATCATGGGCTCATATGTGGATATACAAGGGCACAAGGTGAAGTTTTCAAAAAGGATCTTCCCCTCTAACTAGAATCTTTGTTTTATCGAATTCTAATTCGCTATCCAGAACTTCTCTTTCTTCTATATTTGTAACCTGAGCAATACTTTTAAAAAGTGGATATATATATGATTCATTTCTGATACTTATTGACCCGGACTCATTGATAAACAAATTCCAAAAACTATATTTGTGATTGGCATACAACTCCTTATTGAGCTTATAGTCTGGATGGAAATAAAATGTACCAACTATTCTTTCAATATTTGGATTATTGGGTATGTACTCTATAGTTACTGATTCTCTAAGCCCATCAAATAGAAACTTTTTTTCTTCTTTATTTCTCTGGACACTAATTAGTTCTCCATTCTCTTCGTCCAATGGATACCATCTGATAGTGTCAGATTCTGAGCTCTCCATGTACACTTTTTTATTTTCTAGATCATAATAGGTAGTGGATATTCCCAACCCTAAAGATTTGGTTATAGTTTTATACTTCTTTTCTGTAACAATACCAGTCATTGAATTTCCGAAAAGGTAATAGAAGTAATCTGTCGGGATTTCCGAGTTAATTGATTCGTGTTCTACACTAAAAGTGACTTCTCCTTCAAAATATTCAGATGAATTTTGTGCTACAGCATTCAGTTGAAAAAATGCAAAAATAAAGGCTATTGATGTAAGGAGATTGGCTAGAGTTTTCATCATAGAAATAGAATAGTCATTAATGTTAATAAAACACCACACAAACCGGAGTAGGGACATCTAAACTCTCTCCAGAGTAACTCAATGCTCCCGTGTTTCCATCGATGTTGAAAACATACACATCATCTGTATTTTGGTTGGCTACAAAAAGCTGATCCCCATTTGGCAGGATAGCAAAGTTCCTGGGGAATTCGCCCCGGGTGGAAGTATGATCTAATTCAGTAAGTAACCCGGTTGTGGAATTAATGTTGAAGCTCACAATACTATTATGCCCCCGGTTTGAGCCATACAAGAAATTCCCATTCGGATGTACATGGATATCTGCAGTTGAATTCCATTCAGAGAAACCATCAGGTAAGGTTGATATAACCTGAAGTTCCTCAAGAGCCCCATTGTCAGGATTGTAAGAAAACACAGATACACTGCTATTCAGCTCATTCATTACATAAGCGATATTCAACGTAGGGTGGAAATCCATGTGGCGCGGGCCGGAACCTGCTTCAAGTGCAGCAAATTCCTGCTCCGTTTTTGAAACGGTTTGTGAGCTTTGATCAATGGAATAGCTCCATACTTTATCACTGCCCAGATCGGGAATAAATAAGAAATTGTTATCCGGACTAATTTTCGCCATATGGGGGTGAGAACTATTCTGGTTTGGATGGGGTCCTGAACCTTCATGATCAAGTTGTTGTCTGAACTCTAAGCTTCCGTCTTCATTTCGGGCATAAACTACAGCAACACCACCATTATAATTAGAGGCAAAGACCATGCTTCCGGTTGCATCGACACTTACATGTGCTGGTGACTTGGCATTAGAAGGATATTTTTCAATGAAGGTGAGGCTTCCATCTTCTTCAATAGTGAAAGCATGGATGTAGCCTGTAGGTTCGTTACCTCTACCAAGTTCACTTACTGCATAAAGATTATTACGATCCGGTGAGACAGCAACAAAGGAAGGATTTATTACTTCGGCTGCAGTACCAATCAAACTAACGGAACCGTCTTCTGAAATTGAAGCAGAATAAATTCCATCTGCTTTACCATTTACCCATCCTTCATCTCTGGTATATGTACCTATGAAAAGAGAGGTAGGCTCCAGGGTTTGAGAACCGGGTTCATCTCCATTCGAAGAGTTTGAATCACAATGGAGACCTGTTGCTATCAACAGGATTAGAATAGGAAATAGAGATTTCATAAAGATGATTTTTGTCTAAGATAGAAGCTACTAACTAGAAATCATTGTGATAAAAGTTTTCATAAATCCCGTTTGGAAAGTCTTTTCAAGGCAGTCATCTCTCTTGAAACTATTTCGAAGCTTTGATCCAGGTTCCAGTAGGGTTTATCTGTTATAAAATTGTTCCACCTTTCAATGTAATTGTCTAAATGGTTCGAACCATTTAAATGGTCTAGCCACTTTAATGCTGCCATAGCATGATCTTGATCGTACCATAAATCTTTTCTCTCCAGGTAATAATCTAGGTAATCTAATAAGTACTGGATCGATTGCGGAGTATTAAAAGTAGCAAGAGTAAGCACATATTTTTTCCCAGCGGATACCATCTCACTTTTCAAAAGTAGTGTTCCTATTTGTTCTTCGAATTTTGTGCAGTCTATAATAGCTGCAAATACAGCTCCAACAGATCTGGTTCTCCAGTTAAAATCTCCCAATAATTTTCGTACTACTTCACAATCTAATTCATTCCTTAAAATATTCAATCGGGGCGAAAACGAGTCGTTATATATATGGGTCATGTAGAAGGGAAGCACCCATTTTTGTATAAACTCAGGTGATAGTTTATCATCATTTCTTTGATAAGTAAGGTGGTCGAAATTGTTAGTCATTTCTTCTCTCGATAAGCTTCTACCAGCTCCATCCAGTCATTTACATCTTCTCCAAACTGAGTTTTCATCTGAGTATTAACGGTATCAATCATTCCTTCAGGAAATACATTACTCCCATGTAATGCCCCAAGAAAAGCTCCCATAACCTGCATATAGGAATCGGTATCATGGCCAAACTCGAGGATAATTTGCATAGAAGCCATCGGGTGTCCTTCAGTAAATTCAGCTACTGCAAAAACTACCACAAGAGGAACCCAGGCCTCCCACCAGTAGGTAGTCTGCAATTCCGATTCCAGGAGATGATATAGCTGGGCGATATTTCCATCTGCTCTTTCAGCAATAGATAAAGCTCTATCCAGCCATTGAGTGGTTGCCCGGTTTACATAAAGCGTACCATTATAATTGAAGGGATCGGTAGTTCTAATAGTTTCGATAACGGATTCCCAACTTCCTCCTTCTGAGAGCGCGTTGGCCAGACCAGCAACAATCGTTGAATTTATATCTTTAGCGATACCGTTATCAAAGTAGCCCAATTCATAAGTCTTTTTGTAAGCTTCTCTGGGATTGTCAGGGTAGAGTGCAGCTACAGGCAGGAAGGCCATGGAACCCATCACAGTTGGAACTCCGCCCCAAATACGTTCGGTAGGATAAGCATTTTCTCTTTCTCCAAGCGCCCAGCGAGAAGCAAAGCCTATTTCCTTCATCCATTCTTTATTGATCGCCTGGTATTTTTCCGGAAGATGATCTCCAAAATTCAGCGTTGCCCTGGCCATGTCTTTTTCAGTGATCTTTCCCGATGAAGCTTCCAGCGCATCAAAGAAAATCATTTTTAGCCGGGTATCATCTGTAATTGTACCAGCAGGGGGCTGATTCTCCCAAACCCCGAAAGGTTCGATGGGGCGAGGATAATCCCGAAGCTTGAAAAGGGCTCCAAGCTCATCTAAGTCCTGCGGTGTAATTTTTTGATTGGTGGTAGACCAAAAGCTTCGCTCTGGTGGAGCAAATTCAGTGGGGCCACCTGCTGCGTCTCCAATCGCGGAGCCAATGAGCAGTCCATATACTTTATCATCAAGGCTAGGTTGGGCGCTAAGGAATGATGATTGAAGAATCAGGATTGAAGAAATAAGAATGACTAATCTTTTCATATCGATCTACTTTAAGGTCATCTCGTCCCGAAAGCTTTCGGGATCGGAATCTTTATAAGGATTAATTTTCTTAATTATTTGACAAAAAAATGAATTAAGTCCGCTGATGATCCTATATGGAGGATTGATACGAAACATTATGCACTTGCTTTTCCCTAAGATCCTGAAACAAGTTCAGGATGACGTTTAAACAAAAAAAGTACATATTCAGAGTATGTTATTCGAAAGCTAATTTTACGGACTATAAATAGGACTAAACATTGTCTGATTCAAAAAAAGAAAAAAAGGGATTCAATCACGGTTGGCTACAACGAGTATCTGAACAAAGTTGGGAGCCCGAGTTACTAATTTCAGGTCTCGCGATTTTTGCCACACTTCAGCTGCCAGGTGTAGTAGAGAATTTCTATCAGTTTTACCGATTTAATTACCAGGTAGACATAGGGATCATTGATGATCTGCTTCCAATGCTTGCCGTTGCCGTTGCTCTAACTGCACTTAAAGTCCTCAATTATGGATTCATTTTTCATTTCGTGGTGCGGGCCTTCTGGGTAGGTTTAATTGGTCTGATGTCGGTATTCAAAGACGGTATTCAGTACGAGAAGCTTCCCAATAGTGAGCTCTATAAATCTGAAATGGAAAAACGAATTGGAAACCAGGATTCCTTTCTTCTGGCTACAGACAGGATGGCCAGTATGGTGTTTTCGGTTTCGTTTCTGTTCGTTCTTTATATGATTGGAGTAGGAGCACTTTATATCATCTTTTTCTTATTGATGAATGGGGTCAAAGTGTTCATGCCTGATGAAATCTTCGAATTCTATTCACGGGTAATGCTCACAGCTCTAGCAGTGCTTTTAACACTCTTATCTATAGTTTCTCTGGTTCTCAACATGAAGCGCTTTAGAGAGAAGGAGAAATTCGCACGACTCCATTTTAAGCTTACCTGGTGGACGGGGAGAATATTTTATCCCTTTATCTTCAGGCCCATCCAGTACCTGATTCTAACTTTCATGTCGAATCTATCCGCCAAAAAGTTCCAGGTTTATGCGATAGCCGTATTCGTTGTATTCTTTACAGTATTTATGAAGTCATTTCTGGGAGTACTTCAATTCAATCCTTTCGAAAGCAGGTCTTTTTATCAGGATCGGTCAGTTACCGCCACCTTCAATCCGAATTTTTATGAATCAGAGTTTGATGGAAGTTTTCTGAGTACTCCTACCATTCAATCTCCAGTAATAAATGAAGGAGAAGTCCTCTCTTTATTCATTCCATATATGAAGATGATGGATAAAAAAATGGAGAAACTATGCGAGATTGAAGAGCCCGCTGACAGCCTTCGAAGTTTTCAGCGACGTAATAATCTGAACCAACAGAAAATTGATTGTGCGAATCAATTCTTCATGTTTGTGGTGAATGAGAAGGACACTTTGCCTAGTGATTTATTTTTTGCCAGGCACCCAGTTACAGATCAGGCCGGATATCGTGGGTTTTTTAGTATGCCGGATAGTTTAAATCCCACCAAAAACCAGTTTGAGGTGTTGCGCCAACCTGTTGATAACACTGACTTCTTTAGGGATTCTCTCGGAAGGAAGCTGGAATATGAATCAGTAATTCCCTTTTGGGTTCAATAGTGGCATTTGGATTATTCAGGAGTTTCGCTGTCCTCTAAATTTATTTTTTTGGAATTTTTATATCGAAATCCTAAAAACAAAAGAACACAGAAAAAAAGAATAAAATTAAAAAGGTTGATGTAGTAAGGGCGTAGGGAGATTGTTCCTTGGAAGCTCTTATCTAAAATCTTTTCTAAATCATGGTCAGAAATTCTTTTGAAAGTAGAATCTTCAAAAGCAGTAGGATAGTAAAAGCAATCAGTTGTTAACTTTATTCTGCCTAGTGAGTTTATTTTTTTGTAGGCTTGTTCATTATCAAAATGATGATAAAAAAACTCACCTAATAAGCTGTAGTTAATCGCATAAACAATAACGTCATTTGTTTTCCTATTTCTTAATCCATAGCCACAACTATATACATCATAAACCCTTAAACGATTTGAGGAATTGCCTTTCCACTTTTTCGTTATTTCAATTACATATACGGAATCAGAAAATTCATTAGTAGGATCATAGTAGTCATCTAAAAAGTATTCAGATACATCAACTATTTTCCCGTAGAATATTTCATCTATATCTTCATAGTTCCATTCTCCGCAGCTACATGCATAGGCGATTGAGCTCAGCATTAAACTCATAAATATTGATAGTGCAAATTCTCTCATCTGGAATAAGAATCACATTGATAGAAAGAACTTAGAATATTTAGAGAAGGAATCAATATTTTAAAAAATGCAGAAAGAACTCCAGCTCAGAGTTTTACCGGAGATAGCCGGTCAACCTAAGGAACTCAAAGCCTACATCTCAAAGAAAGAGGGAATACCTGCAAATGATATTCGCCATATTGAGATTATTAAAAGGTCGATTGATGCCCGCCAGAAACAGGTGATTATCAACCTGAAAGTTCAGGTATTTATTAATGAGGATTTTGAAGAAGAGTCTATTCCTCTTCCGGATTACCCGGATGTTTCCAGCCAGGAGGAAGTGATTATCATTGGAGCGGGTCCTGCAGGATTATTCGCTGCACTTAGACTCATAGAACTCGGCAAAAAGCCTGTCATCCTTGAAAGAGGAAAAGACGTTCGAGAGCGCATTAAAGACCTCAAGGGCATAAATGTAGATCATGTGGTTAATGAAGACTCTAATTACTGTTTCGGTGAAGGAGGGGCCGGAACCTACTCGGATGGAAAACTTTATACACGCTCTAAAAAGAGGGGAGATGTAAACCGAATCCTGGAGTTGCTGGTGGGTTTTGGAGCGGTAAAGAATATTCTTATCGAAGCCCATCCCCATATTGGAACTAACAAACTTCCAGGAATCATTGCCAATATCCGGGAGTGTATTCGAGCTCATGGTGGAGAAATTTATTTCAACACCAGGGTTACAGATTTATTTATCAAAGGAGACCAAATACAGGTAGTAAAAACTCTTGAGGGTACTGCCTTTAATGCTCATAAGGTCATTCTTGCTACCGGACATTCAGCCAGAGACATTTTTGAGTTGCTCCATCAAAAAGAAATAGAGATTGAATTAAAGCCGTTGGCCATTGGAGTGAGGGTCGAGCATACTCAACAACTCATTGATCAAATTCAGTATAGCTGTGAAGATCGGGGAGAATACCTGCCTCCATCCCCATACAGCATTGTGAAACAAGTTGGAGGAAGAGGAGTGTATTCCTTCTGCATGTGTCCGGGAGGAGTGATCGCCCCCTGCGCTACTCAGCCTGGTGAGATTGTTACCAATGGCTGGTCTTCATCACGTCGTGCCAGGGCTACTGCTAATTCAGGAATTGTTGTAGAACTGAAAGAGGAAGACTTTAAAGATTTTGCAGAATACGGTCCGCTGGCAGCTATGAAATTCCAGGAAGCCATTGAACAACGAGCATGGGAAGCAGGTGGAAAAAGCCAAACTGCTCCGGCGCAACGACTGGTGGATTTCACCGAAGGGAAAATCTCGGATAGTTTATATAGAACTTCTTATGCACCAGGAATTACTTCTGTGGAATTAGGAGAAGTATTGCCTGATTTTATCTATCAGCATTTACAGCAGGGCTTTAAGGCTTTTGAATTATCCATGAAAGGATACTTAACCAATGAGGCGATTGTTCATGCTCCTGAAACCCGAACTTCTTCGCCTGTGCGTATTCCCAGAGATCGAAAAACGTTGGAACATATCCGCATAAAAGGTTTATTCCCTTGCGGGGAAGGAGCTGGATATGCAGGCGGGATTATTTCAGCGGCAATTGATGGGGAAAAGGTGGCGGCAGCTGTTTGTGAGTCGGAGGATTTTTAAGTACAAAAGATTAGTACCTTGTTCAGTCGCAAATTCAGGAATAAATAGTTATCAATGATTTTTACTACTGCAAAAAGAGCACTTCTAATTATTTCCTTTCTATTACTAAACGTTTCTCTATCAAATGCCCAAATCTCCGGCTTATGGGAAGCTACCAAAGTTCAGGTTGGAACCGAGGAAATGACCCCAGTGGCCAAGTGGAGTATGTTCAACGAAGACGGAAGCTTTACTACCGGAAATGGATGGCTTCAAAACGGTGATGGAACGTGGCTTTTTAATGAACAAACGTCAAAACTCTCATTAACCACTATCACTGGATTCGATAATGAATTCGGTGCTTTTACTGTCGACATTGTAAGTGATGAGCTCATGTATTGGAAAAGGACGGAGGATGGGCAAGAGGTAACCGTTACTTATGAGCGGATTACAGAAGTACCAAAGGATCTAAGAACTAATGTAGTTGGGTTATGGCAAATCGAACTGGTTTTGGAAGGAGAAACGGATATCACAAAAGACTATACCAAAGATGGGTCATGGTTTTATCATATTAGGTGGGATAATCTTGTAAATGTTATGACCTCGGAAGGCAGAACCTCCGGCATGTGGCGAGTTGATGCTCATCGCCCAACACTGGATATCCTGTATTATGACGAAAAAAAGAGTTTAGACTACTGGGCACTTTCATTTGAAAATGAGGATTCGATGACCTGGAAAAGAGAAGCACTTACTATACAACTCAAAAGATTAACCGCTTTCCCTGACTGATATGAATATTTATCAAGCTGGTTTAGAAGATCTAAATGACCTTGCTCATCTGTTTGATGGATATCGTGTGTTTTATGAACAAGAATCGGACATGGAAGCGGCGAAAGCTTTTTTGAGGGACAGAATAGAAAAGGAAGAATCAGTGATTTTCATTTCGAGGAATGAGGGTGGCCAAGCCACAGGTTTCACCCAGCTCTATCCGTTATTTTCTTCCACCAGAATGAAGCGTTTATGGGTATTAAATGATCTGTATGTAGCACCTGAATTTAGGGGGATGGGATTTTCAAAAGCTCTCATTGAAAGAGCTAAACAACTTTGTAAAGATACCGTAGCGGCCGGCATGTATCTGGAAACGGCAAAAAAGAATCACATTGGTAATCAGCTATATCCAAGAACAGGGTGGACTTTGGACGAAGAACATAATTACTACTTTTGGGAGAGTTCGCGGTGGTAATCGGTAAAGCCAAATGGTTGATTCTTGCACTGAGTCTGTTTCTGAGTGTTAGCGTTCAAGCCCAATGGTTTTTTGGTACGAATATTGGTACCACTTCTCTCGATCAACGAGATTATCTTCTGAGTCAATTTAGGTTTGAGTCTGCTGGTTTCGTGGTATTAAACCCCGAGATTAGTTACCAGTCGGACAAGCATAAATTTACCATCAGTTACTTACAGCACGGTTTCACAATGGATCGCTTTGATGGCTCGAATACGGAGAGGCTTGAGGGTATGAATTATGAGATGGATATCTCGTATTTCCGTAAAGTTTATTCACTGAGTAGTAAGACTGATATTTTTCTCGGCGTTTCCCAGGGCGGGCATTTTTCTTATTACGATTATTTTCTACAAACAAGCTGGACAAATCAACAAGAGTTCTCATATGAGATGAATGTAGCAGGACCAGTTTTCCATGTACTTTCTGAATTTGAGTTAAAAGATTCTTTTGTGCAATACCAGCTGGGATTCGGATTTCTTTCTTATGGTAGCCGGCCAGAAAGTTTACGAGAGAATAGAAATTATAATCTGGAATGGCATACATACAACAGCGTCAATAGTTCTTTGAGAGGGTGGTTTCCCTTATCCGAAAATGTGACGTTTAAAGCTGAGTTTCGTCTCAAATACCATCGTTTTGAAAACCCGGAAACCCAAAAACTCTTAAGAAGATATTTTACAGCAGGTTTGTTTTGGACGCTCTAAAAAAAATAGTACTCCTTCTTTTTGTAAGCATTGTTCTCGTTCAATGCGAAGACCTTTTTCTGGGTTCAGATGTGGATTCCGATGATCCTCTGGTAACCTACGATATCTTTTATGATGAAGTAGATTCAAAATTCTCCTTCTTCGAATACCTGAATGTTGATTTTGACTCCGCTTACCAGGTAAATCGGCAAAACCTGGTAGATAATCCAACTACCAGCGAATTAACTACTTCTCTTCAAGGGTTAATCAATGTGTTACAAGATGGCCACAGCAACGTCTTTTTTACTAATGGAGGAGCAATCAGCTATACAGGATGGTATGATCAATATCCAGAAAACCAATTAGAAGATATTTCCGGTTATTTCAGCGAATATAAATCCTGGAATAATGCACTCGATTATGGAATAATCGATGGGGAGAATATTGGATACATAAAAATAAGCACGTTTACGGGGAGCTTACCCACATCCAATTATCGGGCTATAGATGATATCCTGGGTCTTTTATGGGAAACTGACGGTATCATCATAGATGTAAGATCCAATGGAGGAGGGAATTCAAATAATGCTGATATCATTGTTTCCCGGTTTAATGATGAGCCTCGATTTTCATTTCGTGCCCGGCGCAGGTTACCAGATTCCAGGACCAGTTTTTCGGATTGGTGGGAAAAAATTACTGATGTTCATGAAGGAGACCGATATCTGAAACCCGTTGCTGTTTTATCAAACAGGAGAAGTTATAGCTCTACAGAGTGGTTTATTTCCGGAATGAGAACTATTCCTCATGCCACCATAATTGGAGATACTACCGGAGGAGGAAGTGGGAATCCTATTATTTCATCTTTACCGAATGGTTGGGGAATGAGAGTTTCCAATACGCAAAAAGAACTTCCGGAAGGGAGGGATTACCAGTACACTGGAATCTATCCCGATATTCCTGTTTGGATTAGTTCTGCTGATTCAGCCAATGGCATTGATACGATTTTAGAACGAGCGATCCAGGAGCTTAGATAAATATCAATAAATGAAGCATTTCCCTAAATACCTCCTCGCATTAGGGTTAATCCCAGTTTTACTTGGTTTTCTTGGGAGGTGGAATTGGGTATTTGATGCCTTCTCTCATTTCAGATTGTACTATGTGATTTATTTCGCTGCAATAGCTGTCCTCTTATTAGTCGCAAAGAAGTGGAAATCAGGTTTTGTAGCTCTGTTTTTGGGAGCAATGCTATTTTATTCGTCGATTAAAAATTTGGGGCCAGTGCCATTATCATATTATGAGGAAGGGATAAAGATTGCTTCGATCAATCTTTTATCATCGAATGATAATTATAAAGAGGTCGGTACTTTTATAAGAAGAGGAAAGTTTGACGTTCTGGTCTTCCAGGAATTTACTCCCGATTGGATGGAGTATTTAAAAGATTTTGAAGAGGACTTTCCATTTATGGAGCTTGATCCAAGTTCTGGAGTGTTTGGAATGGGAGTGTATAGCAAATTTGAAATAGATAGTTCTATCATAATTCATAGTAAATCCGGGAATACTTTTGCAAAATTGGTAGAGATACATGGTAATGGGAAGGAGCTTTCAATCATGAATATCCACCCTCCTCCACCTGTTTCGAAAGAGTTATTTGATACGAGAAATGCAATGTTTTCAGCGGCTAATGACTTCTTGAAGAGCTATGATAAGCCTTATGTGCTAATTGGTGATTTTAATTCCACAACCTTTTCTCCAAATTTCAAACGACTAACTAGCGAATTAGAAGTGCGAGACTCAAGGAAGGACTTTGGGTTGCTACCAACCTGGAATACTTACTGGTCGCTAATTTCAATTACCATTGACCATGCACTAGTTAGCAATGGATTGGATGTAATGCATCGAAGAGTAGGTCCAAATATTGGCTCTGATCATCTACCAGTTATCATCGAAGTAATAGGCCGGGATTGGTAATGGGTAGAAACATTTTACTATTGGAGCCATTCTTTTCTGGTTCCCACCGCCAATGGTGTGAGGGATTCAAGAAATACTCTTCTCATAGTGTAGACATTCTAAGCCTGCCGGGCAGGCACTGGAAGTGGAGGATGCATGGCGGGGCTGTTTCCTTAGCTGAGCAATTCAATCAACTTGAAGAGATGCCTGATTCCATTATTGCTTCCTCAATGCTGGATTTAACTACCTTTTTAGCTCTTACAAGGAAGAAGTCAGTCGGAATACCTGTTAGTATCTATTTTCATGAAAATCAGCTCACTTACCCATGGTCTCCTCAAGATCGGGATGTCAAAAATCGACGGGATAATCATTATGCTTTCATCAACTATGCCTCAGCAATAGCTGCAGATAAGATTTTCTTTAATTCCAAATACCATAAGGATTCTTTCTTAAATGCTCTTCCCGCTTTCTTGAACCAGTTCCCGGACAAAAGAGATAAAAACAATATCCAGCATATTGAAGCTAAGAGTGAGGTACTATCCCTTGGATTAGATTTATCCCGGCTTGATGAATACAGAGTAGAAGCAAAGAATTCAGTGCCGGTAATCCTGTGGAATCATAGATGGGAATATGATAAAAACCCTGAGGAATTTTTTAACGGATTGCTCGAGATCAAGGAAAAGGGGATAGCTTTTAAGCTTGCAGTATTAGGTGAACAGAACGATGTAATTCCTCCAATTTTTAATCAGGCCGAGGAATGGTTTAAGGAAGAAATCTTGCACTGGGGATTTACTAAAGAAAGTGGCGAGTATGCTTCCTGGCTATGGAGGGCGGATATTTTACCCGTTACTTCTATTCAGGATTTTTTTGGAGGAAGTGTCGTCGAAGCAATGTATTGCAACTGTATTCCCTTACTCCCTGATCGATTAGCTTATCCCGAACACCTTTCGGAGGACTTGAAGGGCACATTACTGTACGAAGCAGGTAATTTTTCTTCAGCCCTGGAACATATGCTTATCAACTGGGATCAACTCAGATCGATTAATACCCAGGAGCTCGTACAAGGTTATAATTGGAAGACGTGTATAGATGTATACGATGAAAAGTTAAGCTAACCGATATAGCTATTCTTCTGCCACTTCTTTCAATTTAGGAAGAGCTACTTTCCAACCTTTTTGAGTTTCAATGTATCGCTCTAATCCGTTTTCAACGTACTTATATCCTTTTTGTGTAATAGTGAGCTCTGTTTCGCTGTCAGAGATAGGGGCGAGCTCGTAAAGGATTACAATATAATTCTCGGGTGTGTCCTCAATATTTGAGTTTGCCGGGAAAAGAGTATGTTCGAGAAGTTTATTTTCCTGAACACGAATTACTTCTCCTTTTGTCACAGTCATCTCTTTTTCATCCTGAGTAACAAAAAAATTCGCTTTACTACCTGGTTTCCAGTCGCTTTCACAGCGTGCGCCGAACATATATTGCTCGATTTTGTCTGGGTTTGTTAAAGCATCCCAGACTCCTTCTGGGTTAGTAGAAATAGTAGTTCTTAACTCAATGCTGTTTTCCATCCTGGATGATCACCTGATTTCGTGTTTTACTCTTCTGTTTTGGAATCCGAACAACGGATATGAATCCCACCATGATACGAAGTTAGGAGTAGTAATAGTACATAATCTCATAGGCTGGCTGAGGAAATTTTATTACTGTTCTTATATGGCATAGAAAACAATATCACTTCAAATAGCTAATCAATGCCTGGTTTACTTCGTGTAGATTAATTATGGTGATTTTTTAAGACTCTGAAAGTAATAAGGATAATACATCAATGTCTATGTTTGATATTCCTTTATATAAAAACATGTTTTCAGGACATTGATTTAGGTAAAAGGTTTCCCTTCCTTTCGACCAATAATAATTTTAATGACTCATAAATAAAAATAGCCCACACTAATTAGTCTTGAATTCATTCCTTAGAAAATATTTTGGTCCAAGTACCCTGGTAACAGCTGCTTTTATAGGTCCTGGTACCGTTACCGTATGTACTCTTGCCGGAGTAAGATCGGGATATATGCTCCTTTGGGCTCTTTTATTTTCTGTTATTGCCACCATCGTTTTACAGGAAATGTCGGCTCGTTTGGGGCTGGTAACACAGAAGGGTTTTGGAGAAGCTATTCGGGAGCAACTAACGAACCCAATCGTTCGCTTTTTAGGGATATGTCTAGTGCTTGGTGCCATAGTAATTGGTAATGCAGCCTATGAAGGTGGAAATATTGCCGGTGCAGCACTCGGTTTTGAAGAGTTGATATCAGATTTCAGCATTGAGCTGGGAGGGGTTAGTCTTTCCCTGCCTCCAATAATTATTGGAGCAATCGCTTTTATAATTCTGGTGATGGGCAGTTCAAAAATTATTGAAAGATCACTTATAGCATTGGTTGGTTTGATGAGCCTGGTTTTTGTGACCACAGCTATTGTGGTTCAACCAGATTTGGGAGGAGTACTAAAGGGCTTATTAATCCCAAAAGCTTCAGCAGAACAATTTCTTACTGTAGTAGCACTGATAGGCACGACGGTGGTTCCTTATAATCTATTCTTACATGCATCAGTAGTGCAAAACAAGTACAAAAAAGTGGAGGAACTTCCTGAGTTAAGAAGGGAGAATAATGTAGCGATCATTTTGGGAGGACTGATTTCTGCATCTATAATTATAACTAGTGCTACTGCTTTGTTTGGAGAAAGAGGCATCTCGAATGCTGCGGATATGGCAGCCCAATTGGAACCGTTATTAGGAAGTTGGTCAGGATACTTTTTAGGAGCAGGATTATTTGCTGCCGGAATTTCTTCAGCTATCACTGCTCCGCTAGCAGCAGCCTATACAGCCAAAGGCATACTAGGTTGGGAAGAGGGTACATCTTCTTTTCGATTTAAATCAATTTGGATGGTGATCCTTATCATTGGTGTTATTTTTTCCATGTTAGGAATTAACCCTGTACAGATCATTCAGTTCGCTCAGGTAGCAAATGGCATCTTGTTACCTTTGGTAGCGGCTTTTCTGTTGTACATTATGAATAAATCATCCTTGTTAGGAGAGTATGTAAACTCAAAAGTTCAGAACATTCTGGCTTTGGGAGTAATTTTGGTCACTGTTCTGATAAGCTTCCGAAGTTTGAATTCAGTATTTCATTTTCTATGAGTACAAAACGAATAGATCTTAATTGTGATCTGGGAGAATGGAAAACCCCGGAACACAGGTTAAGGGATGAAGCGATCATGCCCTATATCTCATCTTGTAATATTGCATGCGGCGGGCATATTGGGGATGAGTATTCGATGCGTACAACAATGAAAATGGCTCAGGAAAACTACGTGACCATTGGCGCTCATCCGGGTTATCCAGATAGAGAGAATTTTGGAAGAGTGGTGATGGATATCACCCAGGAGAAGTTATCGGATAGCATAAAAGAGCAACTCGAATCATTTTTATCCATTCTTGATAAGGAAGGGTTGGCACTTCATCATATTAAACCTCATGGAGCTTTGTACAATTATGCGGCAAAAGATAAAGAGACGGCACAAACTGTACTTGAAGTCATTAAATCCGTAGCTGGAAATATCAAAGTATATTTACCAGAAGGTTTTATTTCTTCACGAATAGCCCTGGATTTAGGACTGGACGTGGTTTACGAAGTATTTGCTGACCGAAGTTATGAAGATGATTTGAGTTTGCGATCCAGGAGCCTGGAAGGTGCTGTCCTTCATAAGAGGGAAGAGGTATTAGACCAGATCTATTCCATGGTAATGAATGGGGAAGTGAATACATTTTCTGGTGATACAAAGCCAATAACTGCTCAAACGATTTGCCTTCATAGTGATACGGAAGGAGCGGCAGAGCTTGCAAAACATATTCATACTTTTCTGAAGAATCATGAAGTTGCCATCCTTCCAGAATAATGGTGTTGAGTGGAAGCCCTCTGCTTTAGGAGAAGGTGCTCTATTAGTTTCTCCGGAAGGGGAGCGAAGACTTTCGCAAATACACCAGCTATCCAGAGATATAGAGGCTCTCCAGCTAGCTGGAATTATCGATTTAGCTCCTTCTTACAACTCATTATGTATTTTTTTTGATGAAGCATCATGGAGCTTTAAATCCATTCTGAAAAAGTTAGCTTCACTACCAAACAGTTCGGAGATGGGAAGTAATGCCTCTATAATTACTGTCCCGCTTTGCTATGAACTGGGCTTAGATTGGGAAGAAGTTGAGACCCATACTAAGCTCGGGAGGGACGAGGTCATCGAAATTCATTCGAAAACGGAATATACCGTAGCCATGATGGGTTTTATACCCGGCTTTGTATTTTTATTTGGATTAGATGAGCGAATATCCTGCCCAAGGAAACAAAGTCCGAGAACATCCATTCCTTCAGGGTCGGTTGGAATTGGAGGTAATCAGACAGGGGTTTATTCGCTGGAAAGTCCAGGAGGATGGAATATTCTCGGCAGAACACCTCTTTCTTTTTTTGATATCAATCAGACTCCGCCTACTCAAGTCAATCCAGGCGATACCATAAAGTTCAAGCCCATATCTAAAGAGGAGTTTGAAGATGGGTAGTTTGAAAGTACTCAGCGCAGGCTTATTCACCACTATTCAGGATATAGGAAGGATAGGTTTTAGGAAGTATGGAGTACCGTTAAGTGGGGTAATGGATAGAAAAGCCTATGAATTATCCAATTGGCTGGTAGGAAATGAAATTGGTGCACCTGTCCTTGAATTGACAATGTCTGGTGGGAAATATGAGTTTGAGACTAATGCTTCTATTGCTATTACAGGCGCTGATATGAAGCCATCTATTAATTCAAAGCCAGTACCTATAAACAAAACCTTGACGGTTGAAAGAGGAGATACTTTATCGTTCCAGTTTTCTGACAGAGGATGCAGGGCGTATTTGGCCGTTCGAGGAATGCTGGAAGTAAATCAGGTTATGAATTCCTATTCGACCTATACAGTTGGAGGTTTTGGCGGTTTGGATGGGAGAAGCCTTCAAAAAGGAGATGTGCTTAGCTGGGAAGAGCCCTCGGGGGAGGTGCTGATTCGAGAAGCTGATAAAGCGGAGATTCCCTATTACTCTTCCAAAGTCACCATTAAAGTGATAGCGGCGCCCGAATGGGATTGGCTAAGTGAAGCAGAGCAGAAAAAAGTTCTGAGTCAAAAATTCACAGTGGATTCATCCAGCAATCGTATGGGGCTACGATTAACAGGGAATAGTATTGAGGTGCCAAATATTCAAATGACTTCATCTCCGGTAATGCCAGGAATAATCCAGCTCCCCAAAAGCGGGGAACCGATTATTCTTATGGTAGACGGCCAAACGATTGGGGGTTATCCAAGAATTCTTAAGGTATTGAATAGCGAGTTATGGCGGCTTGGACAGGTAAAGCCCGGAGATACCGTGAGTTTTGAACGTATGAACATCGAACTCTGAACATTGAACATCGAAGTTCGAAGTTCAGAGTTCAATGTTCTACTGTTCCTCACCTAATCCTAATCCCACTTTGATTTTCAATTCTGGCTTTTATACCCCATCCGCCAAAGTTTTCTCCAACCACGAAAACCACTTCGTTATCACCTTCTTCAAGAGGTAAGTAGACGCTATCAAACCACCCAATAGTGCCCAAATACCGATAATCTCTTGATCTAAAATCATTCCGTCCACCATATATTTGCACTCCGTTTACAAATACCCAAACGAAATCACTATAGCCGAAGATGACCTGTTTCCGCATGTCCGACTCTGCTTCAATATCGAGCTTTGCAAGTACAGTAGATTTACCTTCGCTGCTTCTTGAGAATTTAGCCAGGTTTATGGTTCCTGTATATTCAGTGGGTCGTTGAGTCCATGTTAATCCTTCTGTGCTGATAGTAGGCTTCTCCCAGAATTCTTCATTGGCGACTACCTCAGAAATTTTCCAGTCAGTGATTAATCCTTCCGGTGCTTCAAAGGGTTCATTGGTACGGGTGGTTAGGGTAGGATTTTCTTTTGAGTACTTCACATTAGCAAAGTAAACAGGAGCGCCAGAGCTTAATCCAATTTCACCCGAAGCAATATCTCGTTTCAGGTCGGTTACCTGAATTAGTGGTGTTTCCATATTGTTGAAGTAGATATCAGCCTGATCATTCAGGATATTGATTTTTACATGATGCCAGGTATCCGGAGTTAGCTCCACAGCTTCACCATGACCTTGCCCATGATATAGTTGCCATCCTGCGTAGCCATTAAAAATTGGAGTGTATTGAGTGGCATCGGGATTCCCTGTTTGATGAGGCCGAACATAAAAGCTCTCTCCATTGTTTACATCAACCACCCTAAAAAGGATGGAAGGAAAGAATCTACCGTAAGGGAAATTCATATCCAGCTCAATGGTTCCGTTTTTGAGGGAGATATTTTTTGTGCCTATAGCTGCGCCATCCAACCGATAACTTTCCTTACCCATATAGCTTTCAGGCTTTACATCAGAGTTTCCAAAATCCCAGTGAGTTGAAGTGAATGGAAGGAGGGTAAAGTCCTGTGCTTTAACCGTTGATACTATTAGTATGAGCAGTAAAAAAAGACAATATCGAAGGTATTTCATTGCATTATAATTGAATTGAAGTGAATTCGATATAAAATTTTCATTTGCGAGGGATTCAGTGAGCTTTGTGAGCAAATCCCGCGGCAATCACAGCATTTCGTTCACATATGTACTCAAGGAGATCGCTTCGTCGGAACAGTCGATCTGCTTTTATCTGAAAAGCCTCCTCGCGAATGTGAATGCACTTTTTGAGTATTCCTTATCTCGAACTCACGTTGAATTAAGATGACCGATTTCATATTCACCAATTGATCTTTTATCCCAAAATCGAAGCCCGTTCATTTACCGCTCATTTACCGTTTTTTATATAACTAGCTTAACTTTTTAGAGATAGGAGAGTAAATTCTTGGTATGGAATCGAATGAAGGGATTTTATTAGAGCTGTGTAAGAGCAAGATTGAAGAGAAATTTCATCTTGGCAATGGTGACGCCAGGATGAAGCAGCGTGATTTTGAATACCTGATCGATCTAATTGAAGAGACTTCAGGTATAAAGTTGAGTATCTCAACCTTAAAGCGAATCTGGAGACAAGATGAAGCTCAAAATCCTCACCCTACTACCCTTAATGCTCTTGTTTCGATACTTGGCTATAAGGATTGGCTGGATTTCAAGCTACAGAATACACCCGAATCTTCTATTGGAAAACCTACGGGAAGGAAGTTCAATTTAAGCGATAAAAGAGTACTAGTATCATTGGTTGCTATCCTGGTACTAAGTACGGCTTCTGTTATTTATTTCAACAAACAAAGCCCGGAATTTTATGAAGGAGAGGTGCTCTTTACGGCCAATAAAACGGTCTCGATAGGAGTGCCAAGTACGGTAAACTTCGATTATGATGTATCAGAAATTGAAGCAGATAGCTTTTTTATTCAGCAGGATTGGAACCCAAATCACCGGGATAGGATTAATCCCGAAAGTAATTTCTTCTCCAGTATTTATTATGTGCCGGGCTATCATAAGACCAAACTGGTAGCTGATGAGACCTTTCTCAAAATCATTCCCATTCACATTCAAACTGATGGATGGTTGTCGGCTGCTTTTTATAACTATGACGAGCGCCCGGTATATATAACAGAAGACAGGAATCAGGATGGAATATTGACCGCCCGGGAAGAAGAGATTCTTAGTACTAACCTGGACATTGAACGCTTCAGTGAGCTGAGGTTTATAAACATCAGGGAGTACAATGGAGTGGATGGTCATAATTTTGAAGCAGAGGCAAGGTTTAGGTACCGTGAATTTTTAAATGACCCTTGTCCCACTATTCAACTAACCATTCATACCGAAGTACATATTTACTATGTGCCCTTAACGTTACAAGGATGTGAAAGCAACCTACAAATTAAAATAGGGGAGATAGTTCAGTCTGGCAGAGATTATAACCTGTCGGTTTTTGGCACCGATGTATATAACTGGCAGGAACTTTCAATACGGGTTGAAGAGAAGGCAGCGAAAGTATTGCTAAACGGAAGCGAGGTTTATTCGATTTCTTTCGAAGGAGACTTCGGTAACATTGTAGGTCTCGATTTTCGTACCTCGGGATTAAGTGATATAGATTATATACGCTTAAGAGATTTAGAAGGGAATCTCGTATTTGAAGATTCTTTCTAATTTAAAGAAAGCTTATTAGAGGCTCTTTTGATTTTTACACTACCATTTGTAGTAGTAGCTCTTACCAGATTACCTCCGTTTCCAAGAGAAACAGATAGTTTCTTATTAATTCTTCCGCTAACTGTAACTGGAAAATCAAAATCCATTGATCCGTTTACAGTGCCGGTTTCAAGTTGAGCATTGAAATCTTTAGGGATATAAAAAACAACTCCTCCATTTACGGTTTCAATATCGAGTTTTTCTCCAACCCATTCGCTTCCGGAAAGTTCGATTTTGATCCCTCCATTAGTAGTTTCTCCGGTAACTCTCCCACTTAAATTTGATAGCCTCAAACCGCCATTTAATGTTTCAAAATCTATATCCCCATCTACATTTTGAATAGAAATTCCTCCGTTAAAAGCGACTAGATCCAGGTCAATCTTTTCTGGTACATAAATTCTGTAATCCACTGAAACTCCCTCATATCTATTAAGTTTTGGAACATCGGCTTCTACTCTTGAATTCGTATTAATGGTTACACTATTAGCTATTTTTATCGCTTCATCTTTGTCTGAGGAGTAGACTGAAACTTTAGCAGTTATTAGAATTTCATTTTTATCCCAGCTCTTTATACTTATTCCTCCATTCCTTTTGCCATCAACCGAAAGTGAATTTCTTGAATCCAGGCGGATTTCTCTGACTTCACAATGCTTTTCTTTTGATCCATTAATATTTATCCAGGTTCTTTCTTCGCACCATTCACTATCAGAAATAGTCTTGGCATTTTGAGCTAATGATGCAGTGGAAAAAATTAGTGCGGCAAAAAGTGGAAGGTGTAAGTATCTCATAGATATTTTTTCAAATTAAACTCTGACTTACACGCATTAAATCCATATTCGTTGCATGATGAATTCTATTTTAGAAGAACCATTTTTTGGAGAAAAAATTAGTGCCAGTGCTACTTAACCAGCAACGTCTTCAGGTTTTGAATCGGTCCAGGTGGTGGAATCTGACCAGAAGAGTTTATCGGCTGATTGAACGGTTTGTTCGTCTACCCTTAGTGCGGTTACCCCAAACCCAATTAAAGTCATCCCGGGCTTGACCCGGGATCTGTGAAGAGAAGAAAAGGGTACCACCACAGATCCCGCAACTTGTGCTGAACTTGATTCAGTATCGGGGTGCGGGATGACGATAAAAAAGAGCGCTGGATCGCTCTTTTAATTTCAATACTTAAGGCTTCTCAGATATTTAATACTCAAAGGCACCTGTGTAAGTAGATGATCACTTTCGTCTTCAAGGAAGAAGAGATCGATGCCCAGTTCATTTGCCGTTTTGATGATACCTTCGAAATCAATTTCCCCCTCGCCCAACACTACATTAGTGTTGGGATCCGAAAGTCCGGTATGATCTCTATAGGTTCCTTTTTTCATGTCTTTCAAATGAAACGACTTCCAACGATCCGGATATTTTCTTAGTAAACGTTCTGGATTCTCACCACCAAAGTGAATCCAGTACACATCCATCTGGAAAGACACATACTCAGGGTTAGTATTCTCAATGATGTAATCTAGCAAGCTTCCATTTTTGTGGGGTACAATTTCATAACCATGGAAGTGATATTGGAGAATGAGCCCATTTTCGGTTAAAGTTTTCCCAGCCTTATTGAAGTCTTCTACTGCCTGGCTCGCATTTATGAAATTAAAGCTTCCAACTTCATGGGGAATCCAGGGGACCATTACATATTCCGCGCCCATGAACTTTGCATTCTTTATTACCTCGTCTACGTTGTTGACGATATCCTCGTAGCCAGTACTATACGAAGGGAGCGTAATACCCCGCGCATCCAATAATGCTTTGTATTGTTCAAGGGTAACTCCGTTAGCTACACCGCTCTCGATTAGAGTCATTCCCGATTCTCTAATGATATCGAGCGTTGTTTCGAGCCCTTTTTCAGGTACCACATTACGATAGGTGTATAGCTGAACACCGAGTTCAGCAGTAAGAACAGGGTCGCCTGAATTTTGTGCCATGGATTCCTTTGGGGATAGTGTGATTAAAAAGAGAAGGATTAAGAGTGAGGTTATTGACTTCATAATTATTTAGGTCTGGTTGATGTGTATTCTACCATTTCACCAGGAATAAAACCAATACGATGTGCAATCGCTTTAACTGTTGTCCCTGGTTGAAGGGGTATAAAATTCGATTCAGAATAAATCGTCCATGAATCTGGTTCTAGTCCATTTTCAGGGATAATTTTATAGCCAATTGAAGCTCCTTCGGTAGAAGTATGAAGGAGTATGGCAGATCCGCTACGATTAAAATGGATTCCGGGTTTTTCTGTTGCAGGTTGTTGATCCGCACCATCCCAGAGTTTAGAAATTAATTCCTTTTCAGGTAGAGTGGGATCATCGCCAATCTCAGTTAACCAGCGATCCATTTCGGTACTGAGCTCCGAGAGCTTCGATTGATATTCCGGGTTCTTTACAAGATTATTTAATTCATGAGGATCATTTTCAAGATCAAATAATTCTTCTTCAGGTTTAGACTCCCGGAACCATTGCATTTGAATATCATCCAGCAAGCCTGAATCTCGCATTGAAAGCATTTCGTTCATGGTTGGAATCTGCTCCCGATAAGCAACAGGTAGATAGTAGCCTTGCTCCGGGCGGTAATTTCGTATGTACTTGAATTGTTGATCTCTGACGGCTCGGCGGGAGTCAGTGAGTTCATCCAGTCGATCAGTTGCCGCATGAATATAAGTTCGAGGTTCAGGAGAAGCATATTCACCAAGAAAAGCCTGACCTTGTAAATGCTCTGGAGGCTCAACACCTGCAAGTGAAAGCAAAGTCGGGGCAAAATCTACAAAACTAATAAGTTGATCATCGATACTTCCCGCTTTGTATTTTTTTGGAAAGCGGATAATCAATGGAGAGTTTAGTCCGGAATCATAAATCAATCGCTTTTGACGGGGAAGAGGTCCTCCATGATCGGCATAAAAGAAAATGATGGTGTTTTCGAACAGCCCGTCTTCCTCAAGCTGATCGAGAATAGCTCCAATTTGGCGATCCATCTCGGCCAGGTTGTTGTACACCTTCCATAAGTCTCTTCGGGTTGTTTCTGTATCAGGTAGATATGGAGGGACAGGGAAATCAGCATCTTTTAGGACAAGTATGTCCGTTTCTTCTTCTGAGAGTCTTACGTTCCACCCAGCCAGTTCGACCTGTCTTTCTCCCGATTCGTAGTGCCTGTTCTCATCAATTTTGAATCCATAGGGCTCAAACAATCCTGATTCATGGGTAATATTGAAATTGAATACCGAAAAGAAAGGTTGGTCCGCTTCCCGGTTTCTCCAGTGTGCGAAATTTGAACTCTCATCCCATGCTGTAACCGGAGCTCTGAATTGATAGTCCTGTTTTGAATTATTTGAAGTGTAGTAACCAGCTTCGCGCAGATATTCAGTAAACATTCTTACATGAGAAGGTGGCACCGCTTCGTAAGCAGGCAGTCTCGTCATATCCATATTAGAATTTGTTCTCATGTGGTTTGCTCCGATCCCGGATGGATACATTCCTGTTATAATTGCTGCACGACTTGGCGCACAAACACCATGGGTTGAGAACAAACTGGGATACCGGACTCCTTCGTTGGCAAGCCGATTTATATTGGGTGTGTAAGCAGTAGAATCTCCAAATGGAGCTATGATAGGAGATAGATCTTCAGCAACAAGCCATAAGATATTTGGTTGTTCGGTAAGAAAAGACTCATTATCTGCAGTAGTACATCCAAGTACTTTAACTAGTAATAGTAGTATAACTAATAGTCTTTGCGAGTATGTCCCGCACAGCGATGCGGGGGAGTCTCTGAAACCAAGGTGAGACTGAGGGGAAATCGACGAAGTAATCTCAAATTTCACAAATGAGATTGCATCAGGATCTACTCTCATTGTTCGCAAAATCCTTCGCAAATCTAGAGGTTCCCTTTTTTCATCTCATCTACAGCATAATTAGCTGCTCGAGCTGTTAGTGCCATAAAGTGAAGGGTAGGGTTTTGAGTTCCTCCGGATGTCATACAGGCTCCATCGGTCACAAATACATTTTTGCATTCATGAAGTTGATTCCACTTATTCAATAACGAAGTTTTGGGATCATGTCCCATCCTTACACCGCCCATTTCATGGATATCTGCTCCAGGCAGGGTATCTCTGTTTCGGGCATTTATATTTGTGAAGCCAGCTTTCTCGAACATCTCTGTCATCTGTTCCACATAATCATCAGCCTGCTTGATATCATTATCCTTCCATTCACAAGAGAGAATAATTTGAGGGATCCCATACTTATCGGTAAGGCTTTCATGGAGCCGAATGTGATTATCCTCTACAGGCACGCATTCACCCATCATCCAGGTACCAAGTCCCCATTGTCCGTTTTTAGGTTCTAATAGGCTGCTAGTGAGATCTATTCCCAATCCATCTTTCTCGGTATAAGTACCTCTTACTGCACTTACCCCGACTGCATAGCCCCTGAGAAAATCAGTTTCTTGCTTCTCTACATTTCGGAATCGTGGGATATAGGCATTAGTAGGTCGCCTTCCGGAAACCATTTTATCTTCGAAGCCGGGAGCTAAAGCCGAAGCATGTCCTCGATAATTATGCCAGGTAATGTATTTGCCCATAATATCATGATCGTTACCCAATCCATTTGGAAAACGGTTTGATCTTGAATTCAGAAGAATAGAAGTACTATTAAGGGTAGAAGCATTTACAAAAATGATGTCCGCATAGAATTCGATCATTTCCTTGGAATGGCGGTCGATAATTCGAACTCCCGTTGCCTTTCCTTTTTCCTCATCATAAATAACAGAATGAACTACTGCATCAGGGCGCATAGTCAGTTTTCCTGTTTTCATTGCCCAGGGTATGGTGGACGAATTAGAACTGAAATAGCCACCCAGTACACATCCTCGGTTACACATGGTTTGGCTCTGGCATTTTGTTCGTCCTTGCTCAAGATGTATGGGCTGTGGATCAGTGATATGGGCACAACGGGCATAGATTAAATGCCTGGAGTCTCCATAGTGCTTTTTAATGCTTTCTTTGAAGTACTTTTCTACACAAGTAAGTTCAAAAGGAGGGAGGAATTCTCCATCGGGAAGTACATCCAGGCCATCTTTTACTCCTGAAATACCAGCAAATTTCTCAACGTGACTATACCATGGAGCTAAATCTTTATATCGGATGGGCCAGTCGACAGCGAAGCCATCCCGGGCTGGACCTTCGAAATCATAATCGCTCCATCGTTGGGTTTGGCGGGCCCACAGTAAAGATTTTCCCCCAACATGATAGCCTCTGAACCAGCGAAATGGTTTTTCATACACTACTGGCTGTTCATCTTCAGCGATTGTCCAGTGAATGCGCTCAGCATTCATCCAGCCATCTTTTACCAGACCTGATCGCTGCTCAAGAGGAACGGTTCCTCTGAATTTAAACTCCCAGGGGCCTTTAGAAGCTGTAGGGTAGTCCTGAATATGGCGAACGTTTCTTCCTCTTTCGAGGACTAAGGTCTCCAGGCCGGCATCACATAACTCTTTGGCAGCCCAACCTCCGCTAGCACCCGAGCCTATTACAATAGCATCATAGGTTCGTTCCTTCTTTGATTTGATTGCGACATTAGCCATTACTTTTCCTCCACATCTATACAGCCAAAGAAATGGCCAGGCATAATTTCATATTCATGGTACTCAACCATAACAACCTCTGAAGTCTCAAATCCTCGTATCGTTTCTTCTTTTATAAAATTGAAGAATGTCTGATCCATTTCGTCGCTACTTTCTGAGAAAGACAGAAGTAGCTTTTCCCGATTGGGAGCGGAGCAGTCTTTAAAATTAATATCAAAGTCTTTTACAGCTTCTTCATCCAATGCTCTGAGCCGAGCCTTGACTATTTCATGGACTTCTGTTTCATAGCACTCACTTATCAATCCAGCCAAAAAAGTATCTACCCCCAGTGAGAGACCTCCCAGGGTTCCGTTACTTGGCAATATGGTATCTACGATTGAAGAGAGTAAAGCCAGTTCTGTTTCTGTGAAAACAGCTGAAATGTTAGGGAGTGAATCCCTGGTCCATCCGATTGCCCATGATGGCATAACTAGCGCTCCACTAGTGGCCAGCATGAGAGTTTTAAGTGCGTCGCGACGTTTCATAAAAGTGATTTTTTAGAAGCGCTTCCAACATAATTAACTTCACTCAACTTTGCGAGAAGAATTAGTAAAAAGATTTGATTAATTATAGAAAGGGCAAAGCCTGAAAAGAAGAGAGTACTTTTTTTCGATAGCTCCTGCCAATAGGTATTTCTTTCCCATTGACAACCAAAGATTCACTGGTGATTGAATTAATTAGAGTCGAATTCACAATGAATGACTTATGTATTCTAAGAAATCCTTTTTCTTTTAACTGCTCATCAAGTTTTGCTAAGGAATGTAGGGTAATCAGTTTTCTACCAGAGGTATGCCATTGAACATATTCTTTCATTCCTTTGATATAGTAGACCTCCCGTAAGTCTACACGATGAATAGTTTTCCCCTCCTTTAAAACAACTGTGAAATCTTCTTCTCCCGACGATTCGATGCTCTGATCTTCAGAAGATGTACTATCCCTACGAGTTATAAAGTGTAGAAGGAAATACACTGAACTGAGCAAGAAAGCCAGGGAGTAAGGCGCAGAATTAGAGAGTATAGACCAGTAATTGGTAGGAAAAAAGAAGAAGCCGGAACCATCTCCAGCAAACGAGATTTCAGGGAAGAATATATAGAATGAAATTCCTATCAGAGGGTATGAGAGTAAAAAAGCGGAATAAATAAATACGAATGATGCAAAAGTATAGAGCAAGAATTTTTGATCTAATAGCAATTTTGGGAAGAGAAGGTTTCCATTAACATATACCAGCAAAACTTGAAGAAATACGATGGGAATATTTTTAACCAGATAAAATCCAACACCTGTTCCGCCACTGAATAACAAGGATTGCCCAAGCCAGGCTAAAATCCAGAATAGAATATGCTTTTGATAGGAGTGGGGGAGGGTACTCATAGAAGAATATAATACATACAAACTATTGTACTCATTTTGGCGATGCTGTTTGTTGAAATATCTATACCGTTCGTTGAAAAGAGATTTTAAAAACTGATTGAGCAACCGTTCTTTGGAAAAACTTAAGCTCAAATAAACATCTATGAAAACTAAGAGTCTTTTTTTGACACTAATGTTAACGGTTACTATTCCTGTTCTTTTGTTGGCTCAAGCCCAGGATCAAAATGACAGTGGTTACAAAGTTATCTATGAAGCTGACCGAGATGGGAACGCACTAATTGGTAGCTTAGAAGAATTAATTGATTATGTGGAAAAGGGAAATCCGATCAGAGTAGGATGGGAATTAGGAGTTGATGGGCCTAACACAACAAAGCTAATCCATTGGACAGATGCCGGTTTTATAACTATTCACAAAGGACATGTATTTGCACAAATTAGCTCAATCTATAGCCAGGGGACTTCCGCACCTTCCATTGAAATGCCCTTTGTTAGCATGATGAATGCTGAACCAGATGGGTGGGTAGCTATAGTCGGAACTACTGGTTTACTTGGGCAAAAATTTAAGAGAGATCCGGAAATGATACAGGTCTATAAGGGAATGCGCCTTTCTGAGGAAGAGATTGAGGAAGAATTTAAGAATCAGGAAAGAACCAAAGTGAAAACGAAATGGGCGGTATTAGTTAGGTGAATCCAAGTGTAGAACCTCGACTAATGAATCTACTCTTCGTTTCTTGATTTAGTCATCCTTCTCCAGACACAAGGTCAGGAGAAGGATTTAATCATTTACCCTACTAGATTCTTTGCAAGTATGTTCAGAATGACTAAAAGTTGATTAATAATTATTTAATCTGGCTTAATATCGCTCTGTCAAAGAATCGATCGCTAAACCATCTTCTTATAAATAACAAGGGTTTTGCTCTGCTACCTGCTGCATATCTAGTTTTAGGCCGATTTGATTTTACGGCTTTGGAGATAACGTCTGCAATAACGCTTGGAGGAGAGCCAGCACCTGGTTTTTCATTCCCATCTTTCAATGCATTTACAAGCGACTGAACCATGCTTTTATAAGGCCCTGATCCGGAGCGCTCTATCATTGGTTGGCTCATTACATCTCCGAATTCGGTTACAATGAATCCAGGCTGGATAATCACAACGTCAATCCCAAACTGCGAAACTTCAAGGCGAAGTGAATCAGACCAACCTTCCAATGCATGTTTTGTACCATGGTACCAGGCTCCAAGAGGGGTATAGATTTTTCCTCCAACCGAAGAGACATTAATAATTTTCCCGGCTTTTTGTTCTCTCATGTATGGAAGAACAAGCTGGGTGAGACGAGCTAACCCAAATATGTTTACTTCAAACTGACGGCGTGCATCTTCAATAGAGGTTTCCTCTACGGATCCATAGATTGCATAACCTGCATTGTTTACAAGAATGTCTACTCCATGGTGTTCTTTTTTAATTTGAGAGACCACATCCAGGATATCCTCTTCAATAGTGATATCCATCTTGATTGCTTTAGCTCCCAATTCTTCCAGGTCTTTCATGTTTTCAAGCCTGCGTGCGACAACATATACAATTAATCCATCCTTCAATAATTGCTTAGCGGTAGCTTTTCCAATCCCTGCTGATGCACCAGTAACCAGTGCTACTTTTTGTGTATTCATAAGAATATTGTTTGTGAGTAATCACTTATTTATTGGTTAAATTTTTTTAGTACCCATATTTATTAAGAATCAATTTCTTCAATCCTTCCTTATCCTCTACAGAATCCCTTAGCAAAGAAGCTCCTATTCCATCAATGGTTTGAATCAATAGTTCGGCTTCAAGTTTAGGATTAGTGTTTCCTAGCTCTTCAAATGCAGAAGTTACTGCCTGAATAAGGGGTTTAAGTTTTTCTTCCGAGTTATGCCCCATTTCCCATTTTAGCTTCATAATGAGCCTCCAGAACTCATAATCTTTCTTTTCAATCTGGAAGGGAAGAAGGATAGTCTTTCGGATTTTCTCTTTTGGATCGGACTCAAAAACAATATTAGCATAATTGATCTTGAACTTATCCTCGGCTTTTTTGAGTATGGCTTCCAATAGTCCGGCCTTATTTTCAAAATGTCGGAAGATAAGCCCTTCGGATACTCCGGCATGTTTAGCCACTTTATTTGTAGAAGTAGCATGGAAGCCTTCCTTGGAAAAAAGTTCTAGTGCTGATTGTAATATGGTTTCTTGTTTCTCAGTCATAAATGTGAGTAATCACTCACAAAGGTAATTATCTTTTTTAAACAATCAAATGCCTTCCGAAATTTTTTTCATGCTCGCTAAATGATGGTAGGTATGATAGATCGTAAAGTACATCATCTCTCTTATGGTAAGCATCCCCAGGATGGGGTGTGGAGCAATCTGTTCACTTAGTTGTTTCTCATTCCAGCTTTCCAGAGTTTTAATCAGACTTATTTTTTCTCGTTCATATCGTGCGAGCAACATCTCTTTTTGATCTGCCTGTATTATTCTCGGAATATACTCAGCTGGAGAAATAGCCCCTTCATCCAGTTTAGCCTTATAGGTTTTAGCTAACTCTTCATAGCTCATTTCTGGTCGGTCAGTTTTACCGAATCTCCATTTCAAAAGGATTTTGGGGATCTTCATTCCCTTATTTAGCGGAGCTACACTCTTTATGAGATGGAGCAATTGTTGCCCTGTACTCCAGCTTTCCTCTCTGAGAGTTTTTTGAAAATCTGCCCTGTCTTGTAAGCGAACAAATTCAATAACCGTATCAAATGCATCATTCAATTCATTCTGGAGTTGTTTTCTGTTTTTCATAGGAAATAATATAAGTGAGCAAATTTGAGCAAATAGTGAGCAAAATTTCCAAGCATTTTCCAGTAATTATAGTTTTATTTCACTGGTCACTAGAAAGAACAATGAACAAGCTTGAAAATAAATTATCAATATGTCTTCTGCTAAAGTAATCTGTTATGGTGAAGTATTATGGGATGCACTTCCAAAAGGGATTTATCTGGGAGGATCACCATTAAATGTAGCACTGAACCTTTCTTATCTGGGAATAGATTCCTCCATTATAAGTGCAACAGGTACCGACTTGTTAGGAAACCTTGCTGTTAAATCAATTTCTAAAAAAGGACTCAAAACAGAGTTGATACAACGAAATGAATACCCCACAGGCCTGGTAGAAGTGGACATAGACACAAATGGAATTCCGGAGTATTTAATTCATGAGAATGTAGCCTGGGATCATATCAAGCTCAATGAAACTATGGCCAATGCTCTGTCTGAATCAGCTTATCTAATGTTTGGGACTCTTGCTTTCAGAGGTAGATCAGGTAGTACACTGAGAGAACTATTGAAGACTTATAAAGGAAAAGTAGTACTGGATGTTAATCTGAGAGCACCTTTTTATAATGAAGACTTGGTTGACGAAGCACTTAGTCTGGCAAATGTACTCAAACTCAATGAAGATGAGTTAGCTCAGATCTTAACCTGGAAAAACAGAAATGATGATTATGAAAGTGCTCTTCATTGGCTTAGTGATCAATATGAATTAGAAACGATTCTTCTTTCCTTAGGAGGTAAAGGAGCCTATATCCTCAAGGACGGCGCAATAGCTAAAAAGGGACGTTACTATGTAAAGGTGCGAGATACAGTAGGTGCCGGGGATGCTTTTCTTGCCGGAGCTATACATGGGCTGCTAAATGGTAAGAATGCTTTTGATACTATCTGTTTTGCGAATGCTGTTGGAGCTTTTGTAGCAAGCAGAAATGGAGCCACTCCGGTTCTAAATATGTCTAAGATTGAAATCTATTTAAAATATGGTAAGTAAACGGAAAGTGAAGTTTATTGGGGTATTATTTCTATTGTTGAGTTCTATTTCAGTAGAAGCCCAGGAGTATGCTACAAGAACTTTTTATGGGCAAAAACTGGAGCCTATAAATGGAATCATGCATGGAGCTGGTCAGGATCCTGGAATCCATGGTGGGTACAGGCAGTCCTTTTTTGATGATTATGTCTCAGAGATGGATAGCAGTGAATTACCGATGATTTACATGTACTATGAAAGCATTAGTGGTATCGAAGAAGGGTGGGCCGATGAATTGCGTAAGAAGCTTCTTAAGTATGGCGACCGTTTAATTGCTCTTCAATTTGGAGTATACCTGGTAAACCAGGAGCATCTTGTTCCAAGTGCTTTGCTCGACAATGAACTCGATATTTGGCTGGATGGGCTGGAAGAGCTCGGGCTCCCGGTATATGCTCGCATTGGATACGAATTTAATGGTCCATGGAATGATTATTCTAGCGTTCACTACATAAACTCATTCAAGTACATCACCGATAAGTTGAGGGAAAGGGAAAAGATAGAAGCTGCGACTGTATGGAATCTTGCTGTAGAAGGGTATCAAAACTATATGGATTATTATCCGGGAGACGAATATGTGGATTGGTGGTCAATCAATTATTTTTCAAAAGATGATGTCAATCTCTCTTTGAGCGACGATTTTCTAGCTGATGCACATGAACATGGTAAGCCTGTAATTATTGGCGAATCTACTCCAAGATACATTGGAGTTACTGATGGTCAGGATGATTGGGATGAATGGTTCGTACCATTTTTTAATCATGTAGCTATTCAACCGGGAATCAAGATGACAGGCTATATCAATTGGGAATGGGCTGACCAAAGTATTGAACCGGTTTGGAACACATGGGGAGATGCTCGGCTAGCATCCAACCAGGTCGTAGCTCAAAACTATAGAGATGAGATGAACGACAGCCTTTATCTCCATCTTGGGAGTGACCGCGTGTTTCGTGAAGCCCTAGGTCATACCGAAACAGACCTTCCTGGTACAGTAACAAACCTGAGAATTGAGAGCACGAGATACCCGGTTCGGTTGAGTTGGGATGAATCTTCAGATACTTCGGGTATAGCCCGATACCTGCTGTATAATGGGGAAGAGTTTTATTCTTTTACAGGTAACACCAGTTATGAATTTAGAGAGTTGTCTTTCGGGGATTCGCTGAATATCTCAGTAATAGCAGTAGACAGGGCCGGAAACAGATCTGTGTTATCAGAACCGATTTTGATAAAAGAAGACACAGAATCTGTCAGCGATGATCTTATTGAAAATTCTGAGTTTGATGATCAGGATTCGTTTTGGAACTTCAACAGAGCTGCGGGAAGCTTTACAACTGTGGAGTTTTCAATAGATACAAATTCAGTGATAAGTGGTAAATATTCTGCTCTCACTGATGTTACCCGAAGTTCTAGTGTCAACTTTCATATTATGATCGAACAGGAAACGGAACTTGTACCAGGGCATTCTTATCAGGTCAGATATAAAGCGAAAGCTTCGGGAGTAACAGAAATGGAAACCTGGGTTCAGGAGACTACAGGAAATTTTTACTATTTGGATGAACCAGTATCGTTAAGTCAGCAGGTTCAAAGCTATGCACATTCCTTTAGTGTTCCTCAAAGTCATGATACAGAGACCAGTACATTCCTAAGATTTATGATGGGAATATCTGGTACTAATAAGGTTTGGATTGATGAGGTTTCAGTTTTTGATCTGGGGATAACTGTGAATAATGAGCGAAACACCGAACTTCCTGCAGCCACTGAGCTCTACCAGAATTATCCAAATCCTTTTAACCCAACCACAAAGATTAGTTACTCATTGAGTTTACCAACTCTTGTCTCACTTACAGTATATAATGTTCAGGGGGTTGAGGTAGCTAAATTGGTTGAAGAACCAAAACTGCAAGGATCGCATACCCTGGTTTTTGATGCATCCAATCTTTCAAGTGGGGTTTACTTTTATCGTTTGAAGGCTGGATCGGAAACCATCACCCGAAAAATGCTTCTTATCAAGTAGTAAGCAACAGACCATTAATGAACGTTGAACTTCGAGGTTCAACGTTCTAAGTTCAATGTTCGAAGTTCATCACTCCTCAATCCCCCAGAGCTTGTTCATATCCTCAAGTTCGAGCCCCTTGGTTTCTTTCACCATTTTTCGAACAAAAACGATGGAGATGAATGCAAAGGCGGCATATATGCCATAAGCTCCGGATAATCCAATACTAGTAAGTAGGATTGGGAAAGTCATGGTAATCGCAAAATTAGCTACCCATTGAGATAGCCCACTCACTGCCAGACCAGAGCCTCGTAATTTATTAGGGAACATCTCACCCAGTAATACCCACATTACAGGCCCCCATGATCCATTAAAGAAGGCAACATATAGATTGGCTGAGATGAGGGCTAATACACCCATTGAGCCGGTTAGCTGTAGATTTCCGTTTGCATCGAGAGTAGCAGTGAAGAAAGTCGCACACATAATGGAAAGTGTAATCGCCATACCAATAGAGCCTACCCAAAGCAGAGGCTTTCGTCCTATCTTATCAATCAGGTACATGGAGATAAGCACTGCACCAATACTTACAGCTCCCGAGATTACATTAATGAGGAGTGCATCGCCTTCAGAGAATCCAACCGATTGCCATAACACGGCACCGTAATAGAATACCACGTTAATACCAACTAATTGCTGAAATACAGCTAATCCAATACCTACCCAAACTATGGGGCGGATTTTTTTTGTAATGGTATCAAGAAGGTCAGAGAACTTAGGTTTCTCATGAGCTCCTAAAGATTCGTTGATTTCATCGAGCTTCACTTTTGCTTCTTCTTCACCAAATAGTTTGGTAAGTACTTCCAGTGCCTTTTCCTGGTTATTCGAAACAGCAAAAAACCGAGGGCTTTCCGGAATGAACATTAATGCCACCAAGAAAACAGAAGCAGGAATCAATTCCATCCAGAACATCCAACGCCAGGCTTCATATCCCAGCCAAAATTCTGAAAGGGCAGAACCAGCAACATCAGCTAAAAAGTAATTGCTTATAAAGGCGACAAATAAACCTGTAATAATGGCCACTTGCTGAATAGAAGACAATCGTCCACGTAGATGGGCTGGAGCTATTTCACTTATATAAGCCGGAGACATTACACTGGCAGCACCTACTGCAAATCCGCCAAGTATTCGAAATATGATAAAGGGAAGGGAAGCATTGGCTATTCCTGATCCCCAGGCAGAAATAATGAAGAATACAGCAGACACGATAAGAAGAGTCCGGCGCCCAAATTGATCCGCAAGTCTTCCTGCAAAAAAAGCACCAACCGCACAACCCAGCAACATCGAAGCTACATTGAATCCGGTAGCTACACTATCAGAATTGAAGGCCTCCTGGAGTCCATCAACGGTTCCATTAATTACCCCACTATCGAAGCCGAAGAGAAGTCCTCCAAGGGTTGCTACAAATGTAATTGCAGCGATATAAACACTATTTCCTTTGCCGGGAGTTGCCATAAATGATGTCCTGTTTGATTAAGCAATCGCAGAACATAAAAAACGGCACCTTTATATACTATTGATAAAAATTCTCATGCAATCCGGACATATAGTAATTGTAGAAGCATAAAGACCCACCCCTCAATCCCCTCCAAGGAGGGGAGGTTCACTCCGAAGTATAGTGTATAGGACAGGTTCGTTGTTCAATTACCAAATAAATTTAAAGAGTTCCCCTCTTGGGAGGGGACAGGGGTGGATTCCATTTAATCAGAGTTATTCTTGCTGATAGATTTTGAGCCACTAAAACTCTAAAACACGGATAATTGGAGGTTTTGTGTTTTTGTGGCTAATTCGCTCACTCCTTGCCCTTAACATGCCTAAATGGTTTGGTTCAGTGGGAGAAAAAAATCTTAAAGCCTATTTAAAATAGAAACGAATTTGCCCCAGGAAGCATCCCTTGCTTTTTTATTGGCATCCTCTGCTTCTAAGCTTGGGTCGTCGCCTCTGCGCATATAAGCATGTCCGGCTCCTTCATAAATTTCATACTCAAATGGATTTTCAAACTTAGACATGGCCGACTCTGAAAGTTCGATGGTTGAGTTTACACGATTATCGTTTCCTCCATAAAAACCAAATACAGGAACTTCAATATTCTCGTAGACCGCTTCTTCTCTTGGTCCGGTGCCATAGAAAACAAAAGCAGCTTCTATTCCATCACCAACATTAGTTGCAAACCGAAATGACTGCGAACCTCCCCAGCAAAAACCAACTACAGCGACTTTCCCGTTACCAGCTTCAAGGTTTTTGGCATACTCCAGCACTGTGTTAAGATCAGTAGCTACATTATCAGGATCTAACTCATAAAGAGCTGACCGGGCCTCATCGGAGGTTGGGAAATCAGAGGTTTTTTCAAAACCATCAACCGTATTAGAAATGAGATCCGGGGCAATAGCTATAAAGCCCTGACCAGCTAATTGGTCGGTAAAGCTTCTGGCCCAATCGTTCAGTCCTCGGTTTTCGTGGATTACAATGACAACCGTTGCTTTGTCAGATACCTCAGGATAGGCCACAAAATTATGCATTGTTCTCCCGCTGGATTCAAGTTCAACCCACTCATGATGTCGGGGAGAGTTTTCCAGTTGTTCAATCGCATAATCCTGAGCATAAACAGGTGAAATGAAGATCAGAAGTGCAAAGAGTAGAGTGCATAGTTTCATAATCGGTAAGCTGGTTAGTTTAGATTCACCAATGTACTACATATTCTCTAACTAACACATTCCATCCTTCTAATCAGTCATCAGTATTCTCTATATTTGATGCTTATAACTCACTACAACCTCATGAAAGACAAGCAATTCGAAACCAGGGCTATTCGCCATCAAGTAGACCGATCTCAACAGAGGGAACATTCGGTACCCATATTTGCAACCTCAAGTTATACCTTCGAAGATGCGGAACATGCCCGTGCTTTATTCGCCAAAGAAGCTGAAGGAAATGTGTACTCCCGCTATTCAAATCCTAATAATGATGAGTTTGTACAAAAACTTTGTTTACTGGAAGGTACAGAGGCGGGGATATCGACTGCATCGGGTATGGCGGCAATGTTTGTAAGCATCGCTTCCTTTTTAAAAACCGGAGATCATGTTGTGGCTTCCAGGTCGGTATTTGGATCAACACATCAGATTTTGACTCAACTACTTCCAAGGTGGGGGATTACGCATACCTATGTTGATATTCATGATGTTGAGGGATGGGAAAGGGCAATTACTCCAGCAACAAAAATGTTCTTTTTCGAAACACCATCAAACCCGGCGCTGGATTTAATCGATATAGAGCAGGTTTCTAAAATTGCTAAGGCGCATAATATTCTAGTGAATGTAGATAACTGCTTTGCTACTCCGTACCTCCAAAACCCGCTAAAATTCGGAGCGGATATAGTAACTCATTCAGCAACAAAATTTATCGATGGGCAGGGAAGGATGTTGGGAGGTGCTATACTTGGTAGTAAAGAGTTAATTGACGAAGTACTGTTCATGAGCAGGCATACTGGCCCGGCTATGTCGCCATTTAATGGGTGGGTACTTTCAAAGAGTTTGGAAACACTTGCGGTAAGAATGGAGCGACATTGTGAGAATGCTTTGGGCGTAGCTGAATTTTTAGAAAATCATGATCAGGTACAACGTGTTAAATATCCTTTCCTGGAATCTCATCCGCAGCATCAACTGGCAAAAAAACAAATGCGAATGGGCGGTGGGATTGTAAGCTTCGAGATTAAAGGAGGTATCGAACAGGGGAGAAGATTTCTGGATTCTTTATCCATGCTTTCTCTTTCGGCAAATCTGGGAGATACCCGTAGTATTGCTACTCATCCGGCATCTACTACTCATTCGAAGCTAACAGACGAAGAACGCTCTGAGGTGAATATCACTCCTGGACTGGTAAGGATTTCCGTTGGGCTAGAGCATATCAATGATATCATAGGTGATGTAGATCAGGCGCTCTCAAAAAGTAACAGGGGGTAGTTTAGTTTTGCTCTCGTGTGCCTTCTGGAAAATATACTTCTTCGAGCAGGAATAACCCAGAAGAATCCTTTTGTCAAGGTCATCCCGAATTTATTTCGGGATCTTATGGAATGGCTAGATATACAATTTCTTATATCTATTCTTTGTTCACACTTTTTCAGATATAGGATGAAATCAGACCTTACAAAGATCCTGAAATGAATTCAGGATGACGGAGTAGCTAGTCTATCAGGCTTACATCAACCCGGGTCGGTGTGTCTTCTCCTGATACGATACCACGAGCAGCTTTAGCAATGGCTTTAATTGTATTGGTGAGATGAGAAACGTTGATGGTTTCATACTCATCCGTTACAGCATGGTAATCTTTATCTACATCAATAGGGGTAGTGCTTATCGTATGAGCAGGAACTCCCAGCCGGGCTAGTGTTGCATTATCCGACCGGAAGAAAAGGTTTTGCTGAGGATAAGGATCAGGATAAAATTCGTAGTCTGTACCCTCAGTGCTTTTAGAGAGAAGCTCACCAAAATCTGAACGATCATAGCCTGTAATCCATGCAGTATTAGGTCCTGATACAGCGGGCTTGCCGATCATCTCAATATTGAACATGGCCACGATTTGGTCAGGGTCAAGTTGCTCGGAGAAATAACGTGAGCCAAAACCACCCATTTCTTCTGCAGTAAAAGTAGTAAAGATCAGGGTTCGCTCAGGTTTGCCAAGGCTTTTAAAATGCTTTGCCAGTTCAATTACTGCAGTAACTCCTGATGCATTATCGTTAGCTCCATTGGCTATAGAATCTCCTTGAACTGCGGGTCTCACACCAATATGATCGTAGTGCGCAGAAAAAAGAACAAACTCGTCTTTTCGTTTTCCTTCAATAACACCGGTGACATTGGCAAGCTCATGGCTAGTTATTTCAGGGGTGATGTTTACTTCGTAATTATCAGATATTGTTCCTATTACAAAAACTATGTTGGGGTTCGATTCTCCTTCAAAAACCCGCTGTGGACGTGAGAAGAAATTTTGGAACCTGTTGAAGATATTACTGGCTGAAGGATCTACAAAAACCAGGAGATCCCTTTCAGTTTCTCTAAATTCACGAAAAGCTTGTCTGAAATTTTCTTCCTCTTTAATCTCAGCAACTTCAACTTCCCCATTTTGCCAGTTTACATTACTGCCATTCAGGAATGCGAAATAATGATCAGATGGTATTTCTCGGTTATTAATGGTAAAAGAGGACGTAGCGATACCAATTTCAATAAGATTAAAGGTCTGAAGATAGTCTTCATTTTCCTGCAGACTAGTTAATCCTGCTTTATTAAATTTTGAAGAAATATATGAGGCTGCTTCCCAAATTTCGGGAGAAAGAGCCTGGCGCCCCTTCATCTGATCACTACTTAATGTTTTAAGAATTTGAGATACACTTTTCTCATTGGGTGTATACTCTTGAATTCCACATCTTTGCAAGATAGATATAAGAGCAAATACTGTTACAAAACCTGCTTTTCTAAAAATTCCTGTGCCAACTTTCATGATGGATATCATTCGATAGAGTGTGAAATGATAATATCAAACCAGTTAGATAAGAGTCGTAAAAGAATGAAAGTGAGTGTTAAAAAGCCTAAAACCAGGTAGCCAAAATAGAACGTATAGAATCTGTTGATACCGGCTTGGTTATAAAATCGTCCATTCCCGCCTCTAAACATTTTTCCCTGTAGCCCGGGAGGGCATTGGCAGTCATCGCGATAATTTTTGGATTGAAGGGGAGGGTATCTTTTTGTTTTCTGATCTCCCTGGTAGCATCAAGACCATCCATAACCGGCATTTCCATATCCATAAATACCAGGTCATATTTGTTTTTAGAGACCATTTCAGCAGCTTCTTCTCCGTTATTGGCGATATCTGGAACTATATCCAATTGTTCGAGAATCCGGATGGCTACTTTTTGATTTATCATATTGTCTTCTGCCACTAGTACAGAAAGTTTTTCAAAGGTAGCTCCTTCAGATTGAGTTTCGGTATCGCTTTCCTTTGTATCCTTGGGAGGCTCTTTTATGGTTATTTCAAATAACTGAATGGTAAATGAGAAAGTACTTCCCTCTTTTTCTTTACTGGAAACTTCAATAGTTCCTCCCATCAGTTCTACTAACCGTTTACTGATAGCCAGGCCCAAACCGGTACCGCCATACTTTCTGGTAGTACTTGCATCAACCTGAGAGAAGCTTTCAAAAAGTCGGTTCACTTTGTCATCTGGAATACCGATTCCTGTATCAGAAACCTCAAACTTCAATAATTTTGGATTGGATTTTTTTGAAAGAGAACTCACTTTAATTAGTACACTGCCTTTTTCGGTAAACTTAACAGCATTGCTAACCAGGTTTAACAGTATCTGTTGCAAGCGGGTCGAATCTCCGACAAGTTGTAACGGAACATCATTGCCAAGTTCATAAGACAATTTTATATCCTTATCGTTGAAAGATGGTGAGTTTACCTCTATTACATTTTGTATGAGTTTCTTTAAATCGAATTCTTTGTGTTCGAGCTCTATCTTTTCTGATTCAATCTTTGAATAATCAAGAATGTTATTGAGGATACTAAGCAGGGTTTCGCCACTTGTTTTAATGGTTTGTGAAAACTCTTTCTGCTTTTCATTGAGTTCACTTTCCGAAAGAAGTCCTGATAAACCGATTACTGCATTTAGTGGGGTTCTTATTTCGTGACTCATCGTTGAAAGGAACTGTGATTTTGCTTGCGATGATTCTTCTGCTTGTTCCTTTGCAGTTTTCAAAGAGTCAGCAAAACGATAAGAGAGGACCAGAGATTGAAGACCAAAGAAGAAGAGGTATCCAAGAAAACTTAATAACAGGTATTCCTGGATAAGCCCAAAATAGACCAGGATGATATTCAGGAAAACAAGAAAAACGACACCTGTACTCGCTACTGCAAAGCGGGCGCCCACATTCTTATTGATAGCGGCTTTAGTGTACACCCAAAATGCGTACACCATGTATCCTGTTACTATAAAGATATAAGGGTTAACCAGGTAGGAAAAAACAGAAGGGGGTAGTATCAGCGCTATAGCGGCAAATAAAAGTGAAATACCTCGAAGGATATTCATCAGTAGTACTGAGGTTTCATTTGGATAGAGCTTCAAGGTATAAGTACCAAAGAAAAACCCGGCAAAATATAAAGTCAGGTATTCGAGTTTGGTAGTAAGAAGCCAGGGTAGATCGGGCAGTAAATAGTGTAGAGGGTAAGGGCTATATCCAACTATTCGATAGCTGTATACAATACAGAAGAGAGCAAAATATAGAATCGCCTGATCATTGCGTCCAAAAAAGTAAAGCCCAAAAAAGAACAAGCCTGCCATTAAAAGGGCACCCATAAGCACCAAAGAATAGCCATATTCAATAGTTCTCGATCTATACAATTGTTCAGCTTTACCGATACCTAGAGGCAAATAAGCACCACCGTTACTATAACCGAAATTGGCTACATGTAATACCAGGGATAATGTATCGGTATCGTGATTGACGAGAGATTTGACCTGGGGAAGCCAATATGCCGAATATTCAGATTCATCCAATGAAGGATTCCCATTCGAAGAGATTTCTTCGCCATTTATAAAAAGTCGGTATGAAGAATAAAAGTCGGGAATATCGAGAGCTAGAGGAGGGTGCGAATGGGGTAGTACTATAGTCAGGGTATATGTAGCAGCACCTTCGGTAGATAATTCGTCATCTAAATCCCATGTTGAAGCAAAATCTCGAAAAACAGGATTTTCAAGCGGGGCGATATCCTCGGGATCAAGTAAGGCATTCCAGAAGAATCCCCAATCCCCTGAAAGAGGAATTACCTCATGCGTATTGAAATCATGATCGGTTAGATGAATGAAGCCTTCTGATACAACAGGTTGCCCCAATACAGGAGTTGTAAGAAAAATAAAGCTCAATACCCACAAGTTGCCCAGTTTCTTTAGTGCGGTACTAATCTTGATGTTGTCGGTCAATTGCTTGGATTAACTTCTTGATTTACTGAAGATGGAAACCATTTCGTTAATGTAGTCTCCATCGAACTTAGAGTTATTGGTTTTGAAATAAAGTCTCGCATTCCTGCTTCAAAGCATCTGACCCGGTCTTCTGCCGATACATTTGCCGTTATTGCAATTATTAGTGGGTTCCATGCTTTGTCTCCCAGCTTAATAATATGTTCCGTTGCTTCTATTCCATCCATTTCTGGCATTTCCATATCCATAAGTACAAGATTGTATTGCTTTTCCTGCACTTTTTCCACTGCTTCAAATCCATTAGAAGCTAAATCAGAATTAAATCCGAGTCGTTCCAGTACTTTTTGAGCGACTTTCTGATTGATAGGATTATCCTCTACAACAAGAATAGATATATCCTCACGGGGTTGTTCCAATATTGCTTTAGTTTCCTGAGCCTTCAGTTCTGTGAGAATCTTTTTCGAAACAGGGCGAGGTGTAATGGTGAAATAAAAGGTAGTACCAACCCCAACTTTACTTTGTACCCATATTCTGCCGCCAAGACCTTCTATGAGTCTCTTACTTATTGCAAGGCCTAGCCCGGTTCCTCCGTATTTTCTATTCCTGTCAGCGTTAATTTGAGAAAAGCGGTCAAATAATAAACTCATTTTATTTTCAGGAACACCTATGCCGGTATCCTTAACTATAAAAAGGATCTGGTTTTTCTCAGAGATGGATTCGGTGGTAGTAACCTGAACAGATATTTCTCCCTGATCGGTAAATTTGATTGCATTGCCAATCAGGTTTATCAAAATCTGTTTTAATCTTGCTTCATCTGTTTCAATATAGTCGGAGAGGGAGTCATCAAAACGAAAACTGAGCTTTACTTTTTTTGGGTCGGTGAGTGAGCCAAGCACTTTTACCGTTTCAGCAAGCATGGTAGGAATATGAGTAGGAGCATAATCCAGTTCTATATCGGAGGATTCCAGTTTAGTAAAATCAAGGATGTTATTGATAATACTAAGTAGGTTCTCACCACTCTTTTTTATGGTCTTTGCGTAATCTGTTTTTTCGGTATTAGATTTACTCTCCAGCAAAAGTTCAGAAAATCCAATTACTGCATTTAATGGAGTTCTTAACTCATGCCCCATTGTAGATAGGAAGTGGGTTTTTGCTATGGAAGCAGATTCTGCCTCTTCTTTGGCTACCTTAAGTGTATTTGAAAACTGATAGGATAGTGTAAGCGACTGAAGAAAGAAGAACGCTATGTAGCTAATGAAACTGATCACCAGTTTTTCCTCCATTACTACGAAGTAGTCAAGTGAATCAACAACAAAAATAAACAACAAGAGAATTACACTGGAGAATGCGAAATTTGAACCCGGGCGTTTGTTTATGGTAGCTTTAACCATCACAAAAGAAACATAAAGCACATAAAAACAAAGTATTACAAAAAATAAATTAATAGTGGAAGTGAAATAGATTGCAGGCAATAGGAGACTCCCTAGACTAAATATGCTAAATACAGCTGTAAATGCATCTATCACATATTTTATCCCATCTTCTGGATACAGGTGTTTAACATATAGTCCAAAAAAGATACAAGAGAGATATAATGCTAAATATTCAATTTTTACAGTAAGTAACCAGGGAAGATCAGTAAATAAGAAATGGATGGAATAGGAGTCGGTGCCTACCACACGGTAGCTATATACCAGGCAATACAAAGAAAAATAAAGGATGGTCTTATCATCTCTGCCAAAAAAGAATAGCGCAAAAAAGAATAAGGCGGCCATAATCAAGGATCCCGTAAGCAAAAAATCATAGCCCAATTCAGTTTGATGATTTTTTTTAAGCTGTTCGCTGCTCCCGAGTATTAAGGGGTCTTTAATTCCACCTTTCCTATGCTCAAAATTTGCAATGTGCAGCGTTATATCAATTTCTTGTTTGTCAAAAGGGCCGATACTTTCTGTTAATGGCAGCCAAAAAGGAGAGAATTCCTCTTTGGTAGTTCCCACTTTCCCATTTTCAGAAATCAACTCATCATTTACATACAGGGCATATGAAGTGTAGACGTCCGGCATATGCACAGCAAGTTCGGGGTAATTGTCTGGCAATAGAATTTTCAAACGATAAGTGGCAAAGCCAAAGGAGGGATAGGCGTCATTATTAGTCCAAAGTTGAGGCATAGGAACCAACTCAGGGATGGTACTAATTGGCGCACCTGGTTCAAGTAATTCGTTCCAGAAAAACTGCCATTCACCACTTAGAGGAATAGGCTCGGAGTTCTCAAAATCATAATCACTAAGATCCAATACACCTCGCTCTATGATAGGCTGTGCCATTCCAACTTGTTGGATGCAGAAGAGAATCAAAAAGATTCCAAGATTAACCCGAAAGCTATTTTTCAAAACAATTGCTATCTATAGAGACATTAACTGCTGAATGTATTATAAATACAAACAAAAAAGCCATGCTAATGCATGGCTTTTAAAAAAACAACTAAGCAGTGGCAGGAGACCAGGTAAAATTCGGGTCTCCGAATTTCTTTAGCGTTCTGTAATGAGAAGCAACAGCAGCATTAAACGTTTCATGGCAATTATAAGGTATGCCGAACTCTTTGGCTGTTTCCTCAACAATCGGGCTTATTTTTGGATAGTGAATACTGCACACCTTAGGAAACAGGTGATGCTCAATTTGGTAATTCAGTCCTCCGATATACCAGGAAAGAATTTTATTTTTCCTGGCAAAATTATTCGTGGTGAGCATTTCATGAATTACCCAATGATTTTCAATCATATTCTCTTCATTCGGAAGAGGGTGGGTGGTAGATTCAACAACATGAGCAAGCTGAAATACAATGCCAAGAATTAACCCTGCTACCAGGTGAAGGGTTACAAAGCCAATAATAAATTGTATACCTGTAATATCAAGCAGCATTAATGGAAGCACAATCATGGTTCCATAGTAAAAAATCTTAGTAATGATAAGCTTAATCCACTCTTTGGTGGGATGCTTTTTATTCTCATACGGACCTAATGGAGACTTAAAGAAATACCAATAATCTTTCACAAAAACCCAGAAAAGGGTAGCCAGGCTATAAGTAGGGAATGCCAAAAGGTGCTGAACACGGTTAACAGCTTTGTATTCCATGTGAGGAGAAAGCCGGATGTATTTTGCAACTTCAAGGTCTTCATCATGACCATGAATGTTAGTATAGGTGTGGTGAATGATATTGTGGGTGATTTTCCAGATATATCCATTTGCTCCTACAAGATCAAAGAATAGCCCGAAGAAGTCATTTACCCTTTGATTTGATGAATATGCTCCATGTAAAGCATCGTGAGCAATGGAAAACCCAATTCCTGCCATTCCAACTCCCATTACAGCACATAATGCCCACATAACCTGGGTAGAAAAAAGGCCGCTGATGATCATAGCGTAAGCTCCCCAGTAAACGGAGAGTATCACAATGGTTTTAATAACCATCGCCAGGTTAGCATGCTTCGAAAGGTTATTTTCTTCGAAATACCGGTTAACCTTCTTCTTAACAGCTTTGCTAAACTCTTTGTCAATTTTGTTATTAAAGGTGACCAACGCAGGCATGTAGACGATTCCCTAAATTAAATGATCCTGAAAATACGAATTTTGAAGGTTTTCTCCATTTTCAGGTATTTATTGAATATCCTTTTGAACTCAAACGAGTAATGAGTTCGTTCCCCAAAGCCGTTGATGGGGTAAGAAAGCCGGTATGAGTTAATGTTGTGCGCGACTCTAGTTTCTCAAGCAAAGCCAATGCGGATTCACACAAGAAAAATACGGTAGCCTTATTACTTGGATCGCCCGGATAGGAACAAGCTACGGAAGCACGTTTCCCGGATGTTGAATTGGCAATAGAAGTGATTTTAAAGAATCCTTCTTCAATAGACTTCTCGCTAGGACCTTCTCCTGGTGCAGGAGCTAAAGTTCGAACTAGCTTTCTAAACCATGAAAATGGTCCCAGTTTTTGGATAAGCAATAAGCTTAGTAGCGTAGTTATAAAAGGGGTTGGATTATACCATCTGCCAAGAGAAGCGTGTTCAGAATAAGCGATGCTCTTAAACAGGGGTTCTTCCCGGTTCCTGAAAATATCAGAGCTTCTATAAAGAACTTTCGAATTAATACCACTCATTATAAAAGGGGTAACCCACCGTTTAAGTGAAGAATCGTAGCCAGTAAAGTACTGATCAGTTGCCTTGCCAATCTGTTGCTCGTTTGAATCCATGGCTAAGCGGGGATTACTCATCAGTTTGTATTCTCCTGTTTCAAACTTGTTCAGCATGGTCGCGATAGTCCCACCATTCAGGCCACCTTTTAGAGAATAGTATGACTTGATATACACCTCTTCTGAAGGATCAAATTCTCTACTTAACAAAAGCATCGATACTTCCGCAGGAACACTATCAAACCCTGAAAAAGGAATAAGTATAGCTCCGCTCTTCTTTGCGGTCTCTCCATACTTATCAGCCATTGATTTTATGAATCCAACCTCGCCAGTGATATCCAAATAATGAGTTCCTGCTTTTGCACAGCCGGCAATAACATGCTCTCCATAAAGAGAGTAGGGGCCTACTGTAGTAATAAGTATCCTGGTTTTAGAAACTACTTCAAGCACCTGTTGCTCGTCCAAAGTGTCAACAACAAAAAGATCGGAATCAGCTACTCCTACTTCTTCTGCAATTACAGATAATGAAGCGGCGTTTCGAGCAGCCAGCCCAATACGCAACTGCTCCGGAGCTTGACTTGATAAATAACGGGCTGCTCGTTTCCCGGTAAAACCTGTTGCCCCAAGCAGAATGATATCGTACTCCCTTTGGCTGTTACTCATGAGATAAAACCTGATCGATTACCTTCATATTTGCCAATGCGTCTTCAAGAGGTGTGGGGACATCAGTGTTTTCCAGAATAGCTAAAGAAAACGCATCTCCCTGCAAGGTATACTGGTCACAGGTCTCGAACAGGATAGTCTCTGTTTCTCCTCCTGTTGAAATGGTCAGCTTTCTGAGGGCTTCATTCGATGAGTTGAACGGGATATTAAGTTCAAGGAAACCTTTAGTACCATAAATGATCGCGTGTTGTTTATGCTCAAGCTGAGTGGAACACATAATATTTGCCGTACCCTGTTCAAAAACCAAAAGGGCAGATGCTAATCGATCGGTGTTAAAAACCGGGTCCAGGTCGACATGAGATTTTACCTCGATTGGTTCACTACCAAAAAGCATTCGGGATAGATTAATGCAATAGCATCCAATGTCCAGCACCCCTCCGCCGCCAATATCAGCTTGATTCCTCACATTAGAAGGATCAGTATTATAAAAAGTAAAAACAGAATCGATGTGCCTCAGCTCCCCAATACTCCCCGATGCAATAATCTGGTTTACCTTTTCCCATTGAGGATGGAAGCGGTACATAAAAGCTTCCATAACTTTTAAATGTGGATACTTTGTAGAAGCCTGAATCAGTTGCTCAGCTTCCTTGGCGGTTAAACCAATAGGTTTTTCGCATAACACATGCTTGCCTGCTTCAAGCGCTTTGATAGTCCAGGGTACATGCAAGTGATTAGGAAGTGGATTATATATGGCCTCTATCTCGGGGTCTGAAAGTAGCTCTTCATAAGAACCATAATACTTAGGCAGCCCGAGAACATCTGCAGCAGCTTTAGCATTTTCGATAGTTCTGGACGCGATGGCGACCATTTCAGACAGTTCTCCTTTTTGCATGGATGGGATCACATTTTTGACTCCGATCTTTGCAGTACTGAGAACTCCCCATTTGATTTTCTTTTTGCCCATTCTGGAAGTATTTTAAGCCGTATTAGGGCTTAAGTATAAGAGTTAAATATTGATTTTTGAATAGTGATAATGTTGGAATAAAATTAGGCATGATTAAACGAATAGTAGCCCTGTTGGTCTTTATGTGTTCAGTTTTGGTTGAGAGTTATGCTCAACCTGCTGCTGCCGGATATTTTGAGCTGGAGACTAAGAGAAATAATTCTCTTAAAATGGACTTTGAGCTCTACAATAACCTTGTCGTTATTCCGGTCATCATCAATAGTTCCAGAGACACCCTGAAGATGATTTTAGATACTGGGGTAGCACGTACGCTCATTACCGGCTTGCCAAATGGAGAAGTGGTAAACCTTAATTTTACCAGACGGGTTAAAGTTGAAGGACTAGGAGAAGGGGAGGCCATTGAAGCCTTTTACTCAAATGGGAATGAAGTAATCATTAACCGGACTACGGGGCACGATCAGGAAGTACTGGTGTTGGTTGAAGATATCTTCAACCTATCGACCCTACTCGGAACCTATGTACATGGATTAATTGGATACAGCGTATTCCAAGATTTCATTGTAGAAATAGACTATCGGTACCGGTGGATAAAATTCCATGACTATGAAAAATTCCGGTCCAAGTTTAATAAGAAGAAAAGGAGCTCCGGATGGGAAGAGGTTCCGTTAATCATAAGGGATGGAAAGCCCTATGTGAATGCGACGATAACCCAACAAGACGGATCTAAAGTAGAAGTGACCCTCCTCATTGATACAGGAGCCAGTAAGGCCATTTCACTCTATCATTCTGCGAATGACGACATCTTTGTTCCGGAAAAAAAAGTTCGATCCTTTTTAGGAAACGGACTAAGTGGAGAGATAAACGGGTACCTTGGATTGATTAAAGAAATTCAGATTGGCAAGTACACGCTAACCGAACCTGTTACCACCTATCCCGATGAAGAAGGAATAAAAAGAGCACTCGTATTTAGTGACAGAGACGGGAGTATAGGAGCAGAATTAATGAGGCGATTCAAGGTAATGTTCAACTATCGCGACAGCACCATGTTGATACAACCCTCCCGATTTTTTAACGACGAATTTTCATACAACAAAAGCGGAATTGAAATAGCTACCCCTTTCCCAAATATTCAGCTTTATCAGGTTACTCATGTAAGGGAGGGTTCTATTGCCGACCGGTCTGGTATTTTAGAAGGAGATTTTATTACTGAAATTAATGGTAAGAGCTCCTCTGAATACACCTTAAATGAAGCCTTGAATATATTCACCAAAGGCTCGGTTGAAAGGCTGCGACTTAAATTAGTTCGCAATGATAGTTCTTTCAGAAAGCAGCTTGATCTGGAAAATGAATTGAAATAGAGTGCAATAGAGTTGGAAAGGTTTTAAGTATTAAAGAGGTCATTCCGCGGCGAAAGCCGGAATCTGAAGTCTGATTAAAACAAAGGTTCGATTCTTAAAAGCTAAATCTAGATTCCTGCCTTCGCAGGAATGACTAAAAGCCTACCCGACTTAGGTGACGTTCTATAGAATCTTTCTTATCCAATATTCACTCGATCAGTCTTCCAGAAGATACCAGAAATCGACCCGATCTAAAGCCACATAAGGAACAGCAACAATAGCTCTGTTTGGATCGATAGCAATATCTGCAGGTCTTCCCGGCAGATGGATAAAAAGTTCATCCTTACCATCAATCATTAGATGAAGACTGGAATCAAATTGGGTAGAAGTGATAATCCCACCGTTAAAATACTCTACTCCGTCATAGTTATTACTACCTGCTAGATTTGCATATACATAAATACTGTCTTGATCAGAGTCATACTGATACAAGGCCGGGCCACCATTCCAGGGGGCAAAAATGAAATTGCCATCCGGAAGTTTTGCAATACCATTAGGCATGATGGGCATATCCTCTTTTACCAATTCGGGAGTAAAATCGACAATTCGAAATACCGCTCTTTTGCCTGTGTCAGTGATATACAGATAGCCATCATCACCCTCTACAATGTCATTGAGGAAGCCAGGTTCAAAGGATCGGAAGTCAACAAAGCCAAGGTGGTTACCAGATTGTTTATTGAAGTAGTGAATCCCGGCATGATCAGCAACCCAAAGGGTATCGCCGGTAATATACATTCCACGCCCGGCATCAAAAGGATACTCATCGGTGCCCTTCATAAATTCGAGTTCAATGATTTCTCCGGAAGAAGAAATCTTTGAGATATAGGCATTAGCATCACCTGAGGTACTTCCAACAAAACAGGAAACAAAATACACATCAAGCTCAGCATCATAGCGTACAGCCTCAGGACCGTCAAAACCTTCTACAGAAAAGGCAACGGTCGAGAAATCCTGCCCTCTTTTCCAATCCTTGGTTTCGGTAGTCTCCGGCGCTGAGCATGCAGCTGCTACTAGTACGAAGGACAACATACCGAAGCTTGTTATTCTTTTATTTTCCATTGATTTAAGAAAGGTCATTAAAGTGGGGAATAAGGAATTCATAGTGCGCTAATAAATTTTTGGAGATGCTAGCCATTCCAAGGACAAATTCATAACACGATTTTGTAAATGTTTCTGAATATGTTTTTACTCTTCCTCATAGTCATCCTGAGCATTCTTGCGAAGGATCTTATCGGGTTTACTAACTCTTTATTGAATACTGAGCGTCACTTACTCCACAGCCCAGGTCATCGCACATTCTCTCATCATCCCGCACTTGATACTGAATCAAGTTCAGCACAAGTAGCGGGATCTGTAAAGCATTATTCGTTGATATGGCGGTTGCTTAATCGACGCATGGTTCCTTTACAGATCCTGAAACAAGTTCAGGATGACATAGCCTATGGTAACTGACTAGCCAGGATATCCTTACTCACCATAAATCTCATTAATTACTCCTGCTAGTCTAACGCCAGCCTGAAGAAGGCGCAGTTCAACGGTAGCAAAATTATGAAAAGAATACTGGTAACCTAATCGTCCATTTTCAGGGTATTCATACACCTGATCCAATAAAGCCTGAGATTCATAAGCCCAGTCATACACAGTAGCAGACTGCCATTCCCGGATTGTAGCAGCATCCAGCTCGTCATCAATAAAATCAGAAAGCTCGGTAAAACTTAACTGCTTACTATTGATCATTTCAGAATCCCACACCCGATGAAGATTCGAGTCATCTCCAAACCAGGTAACTCGGGCATCATTTCCTCCACGGTCGGTACCATTGCCGACATGCAGGGGCTGATGTATGTCGCCAACCAGGTGTACAAGCACCCTCAGATTATTCGCTTCTTCCTCATCCGAAAGACCGCCCCCTTTCAATTCAGATACCACTTTATTGATTGCCCAGATAACATCTCCGCCTTCTGCTTTTTCAACCGTTTCATAAGTCTCGCCAGGAGGGAGGGTTACATAGTGCCAGGGGCTCATATACCTAAAATCAGGATATGATCTCATTTCGTCCATCCAGGTACTTGCCTCAGCAAGCGAACTACCGTTGAGTACCCTGTCAACCTCACTAGCTGCTTTTTCGGTAAGTAGTTGAGTAGCAATATGGCCCGTGGTACGGTGCCCGATTTGTCCCCACCTTCGGGTTTCTTCGGTACCGGTAGAGCTAATGCTAAATGATATAATCAGAACTGGTAATAAAAACTTCATAATGCACTTTTGAATTTTGGAAATGCTAGCCAATCCATGAACAAAATCATAATACGATTTTGTAAATGTTTCCGAATCTAATTCTCCTTACCCTCGTCATCCCGGGCATAGACCCGGGATCTGTCAGGAAACCAAACGTTGATATAGCAATTCCTATATCAACGAGTCATGCTTTGCAGATCCCGCAACGGGGTGCGGGATGACCTGGAAAGGTGCCTCCCAAGAAGAAAGAAGCCCCACAAACCACTTAGTCACATAGCACTAAAACCAGTTAACAATTTGGTAACATACAAGCATTTGTAATTTCTGGCAGTATTAAACATCTTGATGGAACGACAAGAGTTAGGGAACATAGTTATCGAGGAGTCACTATCTATATTCGCAGTTCTAACTAATGGGATATATACAAAAGTAAAAATTAGCTGGGCTTTTGTGTATGTATTCACGGATAGATTAGGCTATCCGTTAGTCGGTTAAGAAGAAATTTAACAACTAAGTTGACTATCGCTTATGAGAGCTCTATTCAAAGCCATATGCTTTATTGCATGTATTATTCTGTCAAACCCAATTGAGCTAATTGCACGTCAGGGATTTGATGATTATTCCTACAAGTCCTTTCAGTCTCCTACCGCTTATTCATTAGGCAAGTATGGAGAAACACCAGTCAGTCTATATACTGGAGTGCCAGATATATCTATCCCTATTACCACAATTACCGGAGCTTCCTATTCATTGCCTATATCATTGAGCTATCATGCCGGGGGTATTAAAGCACAGGAAGTTGCAAGCTGGGTTGGTTTAGGGTGGTCTCTTAATGCCGGTGGGGTTATTACCCGTTCTACAAGAGGAGATGCAGATGATGATCCATATTCTTTAGCCTATCTTTTTACTGCAGAATATATTCACGACCATCCCATTATGGATTATGGATTATGGAGTAGATGGGAGTACTCTTACCCAAGCTGAGAAAGATTCTGTAACCAACCTTACAACCAATAGCTTAGATAGATTACGAAGCGGCTCCTATGATACCGAGCCGGATGTCTTTTTCTATAACTTTGGGCCTTATTCGGGGCAGTTTGTACTCCCTCCGGATTTGTTAGATGCCAATGACCAGGTAGATAATTCAGTTATCATTCAGACAATTCCTCATAGTAACTTAAAAATAGAAGTTAATAACCTTGACAACTATGGAATTATCTCATGGAGTATAACCGATGAAAACGGCATCAAATACACCTTTGATAAAGATGAAATACATATTCAAACAGGTGTATCTGGATTAATAAGTGGAGCACAATCGGGCTCAGTAGTTCAGAATAGGATTTCTTGGTATTTAACCAAGATAGAGTTTCCGAATTCATCCGATACCATTGATCTATATTATACAGATCAGGAAACAGCCTACTATTATAACAGGTCGGTCTCTTTTTCAGACGATGGTGTTTCAACTCCGGATTACTCTTCCTATCCAACTTTTGTTGGCTATACTCCGGTTACTTTTTTTAAGACAGCAGTAAATAATACTCAATCTGTTCATAAGGTAAGGAGATTAAGTCGGATCGAATCCAATTCCCATATTTTATATTTCGATACAAATACATCCCCGGACAGATACGATGCCCCAATATTCATTTCATACGACGATACTTATGATTACACAGATTATTCAGATTTCCCGTTGGGATTACAGGCTCAGGAGTACAAACTATTAGGTATTCGTCTATGTCATAAAATTTCTTCCGGATGTGAAGAAGTACGAAGATGGAATTTCAATTATGATTACTTCAACGAAGATGTATCCTTGCTATTAGGGCATACCAATCTGGTAAACGAGCCAGACTTATTTAAGCGTTTGAAGCTTAATTCGGTAGATATAGCCGACCCAAATGATAACGCATTGGAGACCTACTCTTTTGAGTATAATGAAACGGGCTTCCCATTTAAGTACTACAATTATAACACCAATGCTTTTGTAACAACTACCGTAAATGTAACATTACCAGCTTACCTTGATTTTGTTCAGGGAGTAGGTGGAGATATCAACCCTACCGTGTTTCCTGCCAAGTACCCCTCTGCTGTTGATCATTGGGGGTATTTTAACAACGAATTTGAAAATCACCCTTTTAGTATTCCACAAACAGATTATTTGGGGATGACTGGCCCGGACGATGTTATAAGACAGCCAGATGAAGCAGCCATGAAATCTGGAATGTTATCAAAAATATACTATCCAACGGGTGGGTATACTGAGTTTACTTTTGAAGCTAATCAATATGACGCTGTCGGATCGTCTAGTCTTTCCTCAAATAAAACGGCAGGAGGCTTGCGCATAAAGAAAATCGAATCCGTTTCGCATTCCGGAGCTACACCTATTGTGAAAAGTTACTCCTATACAGTAGGAGTTACTACCGGAAGTAGTGGTGCTTTAGTTATTGAACCTACTTACCAAATCCCATATTTGAATTCTCAGATAGGTGGCGAATATGATATCACCTATGGGTTACTGGATCATTCATTAATTCCTCTTGGAACAACACTAGGAGGGATTGTGGGGTATAACGAAGTTAAAGTAACTCATGGAGCTACCGGAGAGTATGGCTATGAAGTAAGTACTTTTACTTCTCCTGAGGATTATCCCGATGAAGTCCTAGAAACTGCTATTGTTGATCTTTTTCTCCAGACATTTTCCGGGAGTACGCTGGAAGAATTAAACTGGGGCTGGATGGAGTACTATAAAAAGTACATGGATCCTAATGATTATTACCTGGATACAGTTTCTAATTTTGATTGGGGCTTTGGGTACCGAAGTAGTATGGATAGCAGAAGAGGGCTACTACTTACGCATTCTGTTTACAATTCCAGCGATCAGTTACTTCAAAAAACGGTTAATGAATATTATGATAGTATTGTTGAAGATGAATCAACCTCACCAACACATAATCGATATTTAGGGATATCGACTACAAATGCGGAAGATCTCGATCAAGTCGGTATTACAATGAACTATCCTCAAACCTTCTTGATTAAATACGAGCATATTTCATCATGGAATTTTTTAAAAAAGCAGGAAGTCACTATTTATGATCCAGCCTCACAAGGTTCAGAATTAACCACTACCACCAGATTTGAATATGATGAAGACCACCTTCAGTTAACAAAAGAAGTAAGAACTAATTCTGATGACCAGGATTCAGTAGCTACTGAATACGAATATGCGCACACTATTAATCGCTCAGGAATAAATTATACCGCTATGGAGGGGTTGAACTTACTCTCTTACCCGTATTCGGTAACGGTAAAAAACGCCAATTCAAATGCAGTGTTAAGTAAGAAATGGTTGAAGTGGAGTACTAGTATAACCGGGGCCACCGGAAATTGGATGCCTTCGGAGTATTGGGTTTGGGATACCGGGACGACACCAGATGATCCGGGGTCTACTACGTCTATTAATACCTTCAAAATCAATGAGTATGATAGTTATGGAAATGTACTTGAAGTAGAAGACGCGCTAGATGATGAAACGAAGTACTATTACGGAAATAACACCTCGCCTTTTTCTAATACCGGAATTAACGGGGTTAGTGGTAAATATCTTACTGGTATACAAAAGGGATTTAATGGGCTAGACGGTTCAGCATGTTCGAGTGATGACTTTTGTACATCCGCAGCCTACGATGCATTGGGCAGAATTAATTCGACAACTAATGAAAATTCCAATAGCGTAGGATTTGGTTATGACGAATTTGGAAGGCTAAAGACGAATTTTTCTCCTCTGTCCGCTGAGTTGATGAACAAGTATTACTATTCTATATCGGGTAACGGAGGTAGTTACAGTGCTACCGATCCAAATTACGTTTCACAGATAATGATGGTAGATGGGCTGGAAGAGCCCGAAGAAGCACAATCACAACCTGTTGTATTCGATGGTGATAACGATTATGTAAGCCTTGGAGATGTATCATTTATGGATAATGCGTCTGCATTCTCTGTTTCACTTTGGTTTAAGAGATATTCTGATGCAGCCGGAACCAGCTTAGATACCAATCACCTAATCAATAATGTGTTGGTTGCTCAATCCTCATCAGCTTCTAATGATAACCTTGAAATAGGTACTGAGGGCACTGATATAGAGATCTATCTAGATACAGGGTCGGGTACAGAAGATACTCGTCGAGCTGTTGATGCCGGGATCACAAATAATGTGTTGTATCACTTAGTATTGACTTACAGTGCATCTGCTGATCAAACTAAACTATATTTAGACGGTGAATTAATCCAGACCTGGACAGAATGGAAGAATGCGCTCGCAAACAGTGGAAGTTCTCCCCTTAGCTTAGGAATTGCTCGACCAACAGATGAAGCCTGGGGAGATTTAGAAGGCTTTATTGCAGATTTCCGTTTGTATGACCGAACTCTCTCATCTACAGAAGTAACCTCTTTATTTGAGGGTATTGAAACGGTATCCTATTTGGATGGCTTGGGTCGTGAAGTTCAAACCCAACAAAGAGGTGGCAGCGAATCTATTATATCGGGTATGGAATATGATGCTCGGAGCATTCCCGAAGCAGTATCGAGGCCATTCATTAAATCAAACCAATCAACTTTTTTGAATGATCTTTTTGGGCCTACCTTTAGCGCACCTGGAACAGTATTTTGGGATTCTGATCTGGATAATTATTACGATGGAACTTCCGGAGGTGCAAATTACCCGTACACCTACAATAATCATGAAGATAGTCCTCTTGCTCGTACAATTGAAACACGAATGCCTGGAGGAAGTGCTTATGATGTCAATACTTCCTATGGGCTGAATACAACAGAAACGTTTACCATAAACGGAAAAACGTGGGCTGTTAATACACTAAATAAAGTGGTTGTTGAAGACCCGGATGGTAAAAAGACGATTACCTATACCGATGGATGGGGAAGAACCATAGCAAGCGGAGTGGACATGGACGGGGATGGGGCTCTCGACGGGCAAACAAAGACAACGTGTTCGGATCCTACACCACCAGCCCTACCTACTTGTGATCTTATAACCGAATTTGAATATGATTTAAGAGGAAACCTGATTCGGGTTGAGGATCCCAGAAATCTCCCTACCACATATACCTATGATGAGCTAGGTAGGCTTGTGGAGAAAAAGCTAACTGATCAAACAGATTCTCATGAGTATCGCTATGATGACAAAGGGAGATTACGGTTTCATAAAGACCCTGCATTAAATGCAGTATCTGATCATTACTACTATACCAAGTATGATGACCTGGATCGCCCCACTGAAATAGGTAAAAGAAATACTTCGGCAGACTTTAGTGATGAAGCCGATATAAACGATCAGGACTTCCCATACTTCAGTTATACTCAGTATATAAAATACCATTACGATGGTACTAATCTTGCACCTGGTGCTCAAAACCTGGAAGGACGGATTACACGAGTCGACTATCAAGACCTCTCCAATCTGGGTAATTGGGGATATACCTGGTATTCTTATAATGATCTTGGTCTGGTTGAATGGATTGAAAAACGGCTCCCGGGGCAATCCAGTTCCCATGATAAAACCATCTATTATACCTATGACGAGTTAGGAAGAACAACCAGAGTATTCTTTGACTCACAAACGACTGGCGAAGATTTCTACTTTTGGTATGAGTATGATGAACTTGGGAGATTACAATATGTGAATTCCAACGAATACAGTGATCCTGCTACGGCGGTTAGGGAAGCAGAATATGTATACTTTGCAGACGGATCAGTGAAACAGGTAAAGCTTGGGCCTGCAGGCGACTTAGCTCAAACCCTTGATTACACCTACAGGGTTCAGGGATGGCTGGATAAAATTAACAACGGTAGTGTAAGTACAAGTGCTGGCGGGGATCGTTTTTCTTTGGCTTTGAACTACAATAACTCCGGAAATATCAGTAAACAGACCTGGAAACAATCTGCTATTTCTACTTCCGGGGTTACCTATGATTATTCATATGATAATGCAAATCGGTTAGCCGAAGCATGTTACGGAGGTGCAAGCTGTAATAGTTCAAATTATGATGTGGCTTATGAGTACGATAGGAATGGGAATCTCGAGAAAATTGAGCGGTTCCCTAATTCCACAAGTTCTGATGTTATTAACCATGTATATGTAAATAACACCAATAAGCTGCTTACGGTTATTCTAAATGGCCCTAATAATGATTTCTCACATGATGCAAATGGAAATGTTACCCAAAATGATCTTCAAAACATTACCAGCATTAGCTATGATTGGCGTAACCTTCCTGACCAAACCGTTACAAGCTCAGGAACCTTGAAGTTTGCTTACGATAGTGATGGAAACAGGGTGAAAAAAGAACTGGTTGGTGGCACCACCACCTGGTATGTACGCGGAGCAGCCGGAGAAATAATAGCGGTGTATGAAGGCTCGAACCTGAGTTACTGGGTACTTCCCGGTGGGCTAGGAATTATTAATTACTAAGAGGAGGGAATACATCATGAAACGATTTAACCAAACACCACTATTCATTATCACCCTTCTTGCCCTGGCTGTACTTTCAACCGAAATTCGTAGCCAAGTACCGATTACGCTTACTGTACCTGAAGGTGTTGCGACTTCTAACGATCGCATTGAACTGCGAACGAGCAGTGATGGAGTCACATTTGCTACCATTGCTGCAATTCTTGAGCAGCAACAAGATGGAAGCTGGACAGGAAGCTTTAGCCCGGGCGATCAATTTTTTGAATACAAATACTACATAGTCTCCCAAAACGGCCAGGAAGAACCCGAAGGCTGGGCTAATCGCAAATATTACCCGGTACAAAACAGAACGGAGTTCAATGATGTCATCCATTTTATGGGAGGGCCACGACTCAGTAAAAATACAACCATCATTTTCCATTTCAATGCCGATCAGTTATCTCTGAATGGAGAGGCACCGGATGCAATAGGGATTATGGGCTCCTATGGAGACTTAAGCTGGAATATGCCGGATGGGATAACCCATCTCCAAGACCAGGGCAACGGGATATGGGAAGCCGCCGTTAACTTCCCGGCAGGAACCACTGCTGATTTTCCCATTAAATTCGTGTGGGAATACGAAGGAGTGTGGCGTTGGGAACAGCTTCCCGGATTTCTGGATCATTTATTGGTACTGGATTCCGAAGCCAGTTCCTATACTGCTGAGTTTAGCTACAATAAATCTACAGGTAGAGTAGAAGCGGTACAGGGAACCGGGCTTCAGGTAAACAACTACGCAGCAGCAGCCGAAACCTATGGCGGAACCCGTAACTACGAGTACTACCGGGCCATGGAACTCATTGATCAGGGCGATTATTCAGGTGCACAAGCCATGTACGCCCAATACCGAAGCCATTATCGTGAGACCTTCAACGATGATTTTCATGGATACCTGTCCAGAGTATTGAATGGTAATGATCAATCGGAGTTAGCACTTAGTATTGTAGAAGACTGGTACAACAAAGCCCCGGATCCTTATAGAAAAGCGCACTACCGATACCTGAAAGGAAGTGTGTTAATGAATAGTGGGAGGAGAGCCGAATCCCGGCAGGCCATGCGGGAAGTACTTGCACTAGCACCAGAATATGATCAGGAAGCCATACGTGGATATGCCTTACAGTCCATTGGGTTTAGCTACCTGCAAGAGGAAGATTCCAGCGAAATAGTAAAAGCCAAAGATGCTCTTGAACAGCTCATTGAAGAACATCCCAACGAGCAAATGCGGAGAATAGGTTGGGAGTATATGGTTCAGGCTGGAGAAAGGGGTAAAAATAAAGCCATGCTTCGTAGAGCGATGAATGGGCTGAAAGACACCGGTACCTCCAGCCAAAAACAACGAACCCGCATCCGCTGGGTAGAAATGCGCCTGGAGGATGAGGAATTAATGGACAGCACCTTTACCCATGATCTGGAATGGCTGGAATGGACGGTACAAGAACCCGAACGGTTGGACAGGGTGAGGTTATTAAAAGCTGACTGGCAAATAAGGCAGGGCCTAAGGCAGCAGGCCATGGAAACCTTATTAGAAGTAGAAGGAGATGGAAAAGCCGGAGCGAATGCAGACCGTGCGAGAATACGGCTGCAAGAGCTGGATGCAGAATGGAAAGCAAAAAGAGAAAGGAAAAAGGATAAAAGGCCTACTCCGGTTTCTGCAGACTCAACAGGAGGGAACCAATGAAAAGATTAGTCTTAAGCGCTCTATTTATTTTCCTGGCTGTTTCTTTAGCCTTTGCAACCGAAGAATGTACCTTTGCACCTACCGCCAATATTACAAATACACCAACCGGTTTAACCTTTAGAAGCGGAGACCAAATTCAGTTTTCAGGCACCACGAGTACCCCCAATAATTGTAGCGGGTATATCACTACGTATCAATGGACCATTGAAGGTTCTACCTATAATGGGTCTACTAAAACTCACACATTTACTTTACCAGCTAATGTGCATGAGCAGAGTTATACAGTATCGTTAAAAGTGTGGAACAACATCGGGTTAACAAATACCAAAAGCATTTCGGTAACCGTAAAGCGCCCTCAGCGCATTTATCACATTGCCGATCATTTGGGAAGTGTACGTACCAGTGTAGATGTAGATGGTAACGTAGTAGGCTATGACGACTATTACCCCTTTGGAAAAGTAATGCCTGGAAGGTCTGACAATACCTCTAACCCTGAAGATGATACCAAGTATACCGGCTATGAAGTAGATGATGAGGCAGGATTGGAAATGTACCATGCCAATGCCAGAGGCTATGATCCGGTAATAGGTAGATTTGCTCAGATTGATCCGCTTTCTTCCAGAAGGGAATGGGTAACGCCCTATAATTATGTACAAAACAATCCAATGTTGAGGGTAGATCCGGATGGGTTAACCGACTACATTATTGATTATAAAACTGGAAAACTTGTAAGAGTTGGTGACATTAATGACGAGCCAGATCGCATTTTACATTCTGATAAGGAAGGCAATGTAAAGCGAAAAGGAGACAGTAAGCTATTTGGCTGGATGGTAAGAAAATCTCAAAAAGGGAAACCCAAAGTAGCTATTGATAACATAGCTGATGGGATAGTAGAAGAAGGAATGAATTTTCGGGATGACGACAATATCATAGCAGTAGGTGGAGATGGACCTACCGCAGAACAAGTGGAAGAATTTGCTTTAGCACTTTCTGAACATGTGAACAAAGAAATAGGCGGAGCATATTTCTCAGAAACAGAAGGAGGAGAAACCAGTCATATTACGTTGGGTAGGTATCGCAACAATCTGAAACATCATGCTCAAGGTTATGGAGCAAGCAAGGGGTACGGGTTATTGAACACTGGACTTTTCCATACACATATTGACTATAGCCTGAGTCTCGCGGATAGATTGTCACCATCGGGCCCCGATTTTAATGAAAGAGACGGTGAACTCGACAAAAATCCAAACTTACAGTTTTATATTTTGACCCGTGATCGAAAGAACGGAAGTAGGCTTCCTAGATTTCCATATACTACTATTCCTAGAACTACTTATTGAAATTAGTTATGAAAAGAGCTGCAAAAATGAACCAATCCCAAAAATTTCTGATGATTTGTTTGTTAGTCTTTGGGTGTACTTGTACTACTACAAAACCATTTGAAGCAGAACTAATTCGTGATGGGGGGAAAGAAGAAGCAATTGCGAATGCTATTCTTGATTTTTCCAATACTGCAAAGAAGTATAATGATTATGAGATTTTTTCGATAAATATCAAATATTTAAATAACTATGATGGACTCATGTTGGTTTTAATAAGGGAAAATTATACTTATTTACTCAAAACAAGAGAATCAGTACCTGGAAATACAAAAAGTAGATTGCCTACCCGATTCATTGATAAAGATGATAAATTATTTTTTTGGTGGGATGATGATTATCCATTGACTGCCGAAGCATTGGCAGTATATGAAAAATATGACATACTTCAGGATGATGAAAATGGTATGATTACACTTCCAGATAAAGACTACGAAGTAAAATTTAGTGATACAGAAGTACGTTATTTCTTTTGTAAAAACGACCTTACCAAATATAAGAAAGTGGTAACTGATGAAGGCTTTATTAATCGACCAAAGTTAAACTGTAATTAGCCTAGCTTAATTATCTGAATTATGGGAACCTATCATACCCGAAAACTTCTGATGATTTGTTTGTTAGTTTTTGGGTGTAATACTACAAAACCATTTGAAGTAGAGTTGATTCGCGATGGGGGGAAAGAAGAAGCAATTGAGAATGCTATTCTTGATTTTTCAAACACAACAAAAATGTATAATAAGTACCAGGTTTTTCGGGTAAATATTAAATATTTAGATGCCTACAATGGACTTATATTAGTTATGATAAATGAGAATTTTATTTACTTGCTTGAAACAGAAGAAACTGTGCCAGGAAGTATAGGTAAAATGCCTTCTCGCTTTATCGAGAAGGATGGTAAACTTTTCCTTTGGTGGGATAATGACTATGCATTAACTGCTGAAGCGTTGGCAGTATATGAAAAGTATGACATACTCCAGGATGATGAAAATGGTTTACTCAAGCTTCCTGAAATAGATATTAGGGTAAAAAGCGATGGGAAAAGCGTTCGCTATTTCTTTTGTGAAGATGACCTTACCAAATATAAAAAAGTGGTAAGTGATAGAGGCTTTATTGAGCGACCAAATATAAAATGTGATTAGCCTAGCTTAATTATCTGAATTATGGGAACCTATCATACCCCCCGTAGCGGTGGTTACTTCTACCCCAAACCAAACCTGGTTTTATAACCTGGAAGATGTGGTCTTCTCCTCCGGCTCTAGTTATGACCCGGACGGTTATGTGAACTATACCGAGTTTTATATTAATGGTGTTCTGCAGGCTACTTCCTCCTACACAGCCTCCTTTACTCGTTGCTTTGCCTTGGATGGCAGCCCCTCCAATGGCTGTTACCAACTAGCCAGTGGAGCAACCACAGTAACCGTAGGTTTTAAGGTACGGGATAACTCCGGAGACTGGAGCAGCCTGGTCACCAAGACCTATACCATCCAGGAACACAAAGGAAGAAAGTACTTTGTGAATGACCATATTGGCAACGTACGTGCCACGGTAAACCGGGATGGAAATGTATTGGGTTATGATGATTACTATCCCTTTGGCTTAGTTATGCCTGGGCAATCTAATAACACAGCTAACTCTAATGATAATTACAAGTTCACTGGACACGAGCGAGATGATGAAGCAAGCTTGACTATAGATTTCATGAATGCCCGAACCTATGATCCAATTACCGGTAGGTTTATGCAGATTGATCCGTTATCTGACCAGTTTGCTGGTTGGACTCCATACCATTACGTGCATAATAATCCATTGAATTTGGTGGATCCTACTGGGATGAGTGCTAAAAGTGGTCCTGGGTGTATTCCGTGTATATTAGGCTGGACAAATGCTACAGCAGAGAGGGCACAAAGTGAAAGCTTTGATGTAGAAAGTTTTAAAACTGAAACAGAGACGGCAATAAAAGGGCACATATTGGCATATGGAGCTTTCAAAGCTCCTGCCGCGACAGCTGTAGGTGTATCATTTGAGTATGGTATATTCCCTTCTGAGCCTGATGCAACTGGAGCAGCCACAAGATCGATAGTAGCAGATCAACTTAGTGATATAATTCCAGGAACTGGTTATGATATATTAGTTGGAGCTGGTGTTGAAGTCATTGCTGGACAATATGACAGAATGATCTCAGGAGAATCTACAGAAGCTGGGGATGTTATAACAGATGCAATAGGTGGAGCTGCAGGTTCAAAGCTAGGAAATGCAGCTGGGCAAAGGTTTGCTGCATCAGCAGGAAAAAAAGTCGCTAAAAAAGTTTCTGGAGGCATGAGTAGTTCTGGAACAGAAAATGCTTTAACTAGGCTAGGTAATTGGATTCAAGGTTTACTTGATAAAAATGATGAAGTAAATATTACTATTGAGATAAAGGAACAAAAACCCGAAAATGATTGAAAAGCATAAACTATTTTATGGATACTTTTAGACCGCGCATTTTTGTTCGTTTTGTTATGACTTCTTTTTGGATTCTTTTTGGCATCTATGTTTTTATCAAGTTTCCTAATCTTTGGTATGATCCTTCCTATTCTAAGTCAGGTTTAATATTGGTGGTTGTGATTCCTAGTTTTCTTTTAGTAGTTCTAGGCTTTGCCTTTTCCTTTAAGAATAAACTGATAGTTACAAATGAATTTATCGAGTTTAAGAGAATAAGGTCATTGAAGATTTATTATAAAGAGTTTACTAGAGTCGAGGTAGGGTCAAATTTTATAAAAATTTATGGTCCAAAAAGAAAATCAATAGCTATAGGGTGGATTTTTCAAGATTATGAGAAAATTAAGGAGAAGATTTTAAGAGCAATGGAATCTTTTCCAGAAGTCAAAATAATTTCAAAGGAAAGATATAGAGACAATTTACCTACTTTCCCTACCTAACCAATCTAACCTTGAAGATGTGGTTTTTTCTTCGGGTTCCAGTTATGACCCGGACGGTTATGTAAACTATACCGAGTTTTATATTAATGGTGTCCTGCAGGCTACCTCCTCCTACACGGCCTCCTTTACTCGTTGCTTTGCTTTGCATGGTAGCCCTTCTAATGGCTGTTACCAATTAGCTAGTGGAGTTACTACGGTAACAGTTGGGTTTAAAGTAAGGGATAACTCCGGGGACTGGAGCAGCCTGGTAACCAAAACCTACACCATCCAGGAGCACAAAGGGCGAAAATACTTTGTGAAAGATCACCTGGGAACGGTACGTGCCACGGTAAACCGGGATGGAAATGTACTGGGTCATGATGATTATTACCCTTTTGGGCTAACTATGCCTGGACGTTCCAACAATACCTCCAACCCGAATGATCTGTATAAGTTCACCGGGCATGAGCGGGATAAAGAAGCTGGGTTAGATTTAGTATTCGCAGGAGCGAGAATGATGGATCCAATATCAGGAAGATGGCTAAGTATTGATCCACTTATTCATATGACAAACCCGTCTGAATATATCTATCATTCGGTTTCTCCATATAACTACGTTCTAAATAATCCTACAAGATATGTTGACCCTAATGGTCTTTGGGTAATTACATTTCAGGTAACAGTGAGAGGAATGTATAAGTTTTTAGGAGGATCACTATCAGTAGGGTTAGCAGTTGATGATAATAATAATGTGGGACTAGTAAGGACTGCAGGAGTAGCCGGAGGAGTTGGTGCAGGTTATGGTGCTTCTGTTGAACTTTCATCTTACGGTGGACTTGATACTATATATAATTTAAGCGGATGGGGAACTAATTATGGAGCTGCACTACAAGTTGCTTCATTAAGTGCATTTAGTTTAGAAGGTAACTTTACAAGCGACTTTTTCGGAAAAAACGATAACTCAGCTTCAGGTACTACCTTTTCATTACCAGGTTGGGGTTTCGGTAATTTTGTAGGAGCATATGGTGAGTTAGCATATACTACGGTAAAAGGATTAGGTAATATTGAGGAAGATGGCCTTAAAGGAGTATTAAATTCATTAATAAATGACTATGGGTTTTCTAAATCAGAAGCAGAAGCTTTTTTGAATGCTTTTGAATCTGCTTATAAAGAAGCGAAAGCTAAAATTGAGGGGTTTGATGAAAAATTTGCCTCCGAGAATGTTCAAAATACGGAACAAGGAACTTATACTTGGAATGGAGAAGAATGGGTTAAACAGGATTAAAACGGAAAGTAGTAATCCTTAGAAAGCTACTTTTATTTGTGTAATTAATAAAAATTTCACTCAATGCTAGATGGGCCTAATTATTAATTCTATAGAACATATGTCATGTCAGATATAGCTTTTGTCCTATTTCTTGTAGGAATAACATGGTTAATACTTATTAATTTAATTTTGACTATTTCAATGCGAAAAAATAATGATTCTGAAAAACCGAAGGATTTTTTAGGATCAATTAAATTTGCTAAAGAAAATAATAAAACTTTGTACACTCTTTTTTTAATAGGACTTATAATATTTTTTTCAGGATTTGTGATATTATTTTTGAATCCACTTACGGCTTAAAAAATTAAAGATGGTTAGTTTAGAATAGCTTCATTTCAAGAATATATTTGCAGTAAGAAATAGTTTAATAATAACTTAAAGTAATTTATTTATGTCAGATTTAACATTTACCGTATTTCGAGTAGGAATAATCTGGTTAACAATAATTAATTTAATTTTAATTATTCATCAGTTTAGAAAGTATGATTACAAAACTCAAAAAGAGAAGTTCAACCTATACAAATTTGCAAGAGAAGAACACAAAGTTTTATATGTACTTCTTATAATGGGTTTTGTAGTACTTTTTTCAGGGTTTATATTTTTGGCTTTGAGTATTAATACCCCCAACTAGTCTTACTGCCGTACAGCTGACGAGAGAATTGAGATAGTAGGATACTCTAATAAAAACATCAACAACAGATCCCCAGCTAGCGTAAGCGTAATGCTGGTACAAATTGTTGGACATAGTCATGGAGGAAATGTTTCTATCGAAGCAGCAAATATCCTCCAGAAAAAATATGGTATAATAGTTGATCGACTAATTCTACTTGGGACTCCAAATAGAAATGACTATCAACTAAATGATGGTGCTGCCTCGAGTGTAATAAATGTTTATTCAAATTATGATCAGGTTCAAATAAATGGAGGTTCTATTTCTACATTAGGTATGGCCTCAAGATCACGTGAAGGAGCTGAAAATATACAAGTTGGATATGTTTTATCGGATAATGGCGATGGGACATTTGGAGTAAATATCATTGGAGAGGATGGAATGGTATCCTCGCATACAACAATTCATAATACAGAAGAACTAATTAGTTATATCAATAATTACCTTAATGAAAACTAAACGAGAAAATAAACATTTGAAAAAAGCTTACTACATAATACCGCTTGCATTCTTGGCATTTACTTCTTATTGGTTTTTAAGCAGCAGTAGTTTTGAAAAGCTAGATAATGATGCAAAAGATCTATTTATAAAAAACCAATCTCCAATTCAAAGCTTCTTGGATCAAGGATATGAATTGGAGGATCTAGGCACTGAAATTAAGTATGGTGGAATCTCTAAATCATTCCCGAACCGAGTTTATATTCGGTTTGTTGATAATGATAACCTAGGTTTAATAACTGGTTTACCTCAGCTTGATTCGGGTTGGAAATTTCTGGTTTTTCCAACCTACTCTAAATTGTTAGTGCTCAAAAAAGAAGACTTGTCTATTGTATTTCAAAAGAGAATCAATGAGCCAGTAAGAGATCTTATTATCAGGGATGGGTACATCTATTTTGAATATGGTACCTATCCAGATTTGGAGTATGGGAGATTCAAATTTGAGTAAATTGGGCTAAAGCCCCTAACTAGCGCAAGCGTCCGCTTGTGCGGTTAGATAGTTTGAGAGGTTGATGTTGGTTTACTAATGGTTCAAGCGGACGCTTGCACCAGGTTGGGGGGAAAATTTATATAGTGCCCCCCCAACTAACGCATAAACTTGTTACGGAGCTCTGCTCCGTATAACTAGTTTTTTTCAAAATCCTATAGAAGCAACTAAAGAAGATTTACGAGAGTTTGACTAAGAAAAGTCCATTGGATAAGAAGCACCTATTAAATAAGTTTGTAAATGCATACTTCATTAGTTCAGGTTTTTTTGGAGTATTTTTTATAGGTTTTGGTTTTTTGAATAATCGAATACCAGATTTATATGGAATATTCTATGGTATATTCTTTACTCTTTATTCTCTAATGCTGTATGTAGGAATTAGAAGTTGGATAGTGAAAAAGTTTTGTACTGGGGCATGATGATTATTACCCCTTTGGCCTGGAAATGCCGGGGCGATCTAATAACACAGCCAACCCCAACGACAACTACAAGTTTACAGGACATGAGTTAGATGACGAAGCGGGATTGGATATCTACCACATGATTGCCAGAGGGATGGATCCAGCAACAGGGCGGATGATGCAAATAGACCCAGCTCATGAGCTTTACCCAGATATTTCACCCTATGCGTATGTAATGAACAATCCGTTGAATGCCATTGACCCTGATGGTCGGACTGTTTATTACGTGAATGGAGAAGCAGTATATGATGACGGGGAGGATAATGCCTTGGTAGTTCATACAACTCAGGATGTTATAGATGACATGACTACAGATGGCGAAACAGATTGGGATGGCGTTAGAAATGCTGATGGTTCTACCACTGAGATTACTGACCGTGATCAATATGATGCTTGGGTAAATGGTATAATTGATGATATAGTATTTGCTTTTGATGGTAAGGTAAAAGTGTCTTGGGATAGTAAAGGGAACATAACCTATCAAACATCCTCTCAAGCTCTTTTTGGAATGTGGAGAGATGCTTCTATTGGATTGGTTGGTGGGTATGTATTAGGGAAAGGTCTTTCGATGGTTGTTAAAGCAGGTGGTAGTACATTCAACCTTTCTTTTGGTACAATTACAACCAAGTTTCTCATACTTTTCGGCATTTACATGAGGTTGGTGCAGATGGTGTAAAAGTTGCAAATGCAATCTCAAAAGAGGTGAAAAAACAATACAAGAACTTGCCTTCTAATCAAGGAAAAACTCTTTGAGTTAGTTTTGGAGAATATAACTGTGTATAATTCTGCAGGCGGTTCTTTAGAAAATGAAATACTTGGTACTGTATTAAATAATAAAACTGAACTTATTAATGCTGCAAAAGATCTAGGCTATGATAAATTAAGAATTACTGGTGATAGAGTGCCCAACAGTAGTTCTGCAAGTCCTGGTAAATCTATTGATCTTACACTAAATTTGAATAATTATTAAAATGAAGTATTACGATAGTGAAAAACTAATCAAACTATGCTTGATAGAGCTTAAAAAGGGAACTGAAGAGCAAACAGTGTTATGTTATCTGAAAGCACTTGATGTTTCAATGATAGATGCTATAAAAATAATTAGGAAAGCAAGAAAAATTGATCTTGGACAAGCAAAAGCTTTAGTGTCTTCAAATAAGTGCTGGGCAGAAGAAACTATTAAAATGAATAGGTTCAACGAGCAGCTCCTAAACAAATTAAAAGAAGAATACGATCTGAAAATTTCTTCTGATTCTTTTGAAATTAGTATCGATTTAGATGAATAGCCCCTAACTAGCACAGGCAGCTTGCACCAGGTTGGGGCACCAGATTAGGTAAAGAAATATTCTTATATGAGTAACACTAAAAAAAGAAACTTGACGATTTCGACACTGCTTTCAATCATCGTTTTCTTTGTAATAAAATCTCCAGGTCCGGTAAATTTATTTTTATATCTCTTTTACGAAAGTACGGGCATCTCAGAATCTGGTATAATCAACTATTCCTACTGGGTGCTGATATCTCTGTTCTTTTTGTTCATTAGTTATTCTTTCTTAAATAAGTTCAAGTACACTAAATAACCGCTACCCAACTAGGTCATCCCGGGCCTGTCCGCCGTACAAAACTTTGGAAGGCAGGCGAAGACCCGGGATCTGTAAAGCATGATTCGTTGATACAGCATTTGATTAATCAACGTTTGGTCTCTCTACAGATCCCGCAACCTGTGCTGAACTTGATTCAGTATCAAGTGCGGGATGACGGAAGGGCGGGGTGGAGAAAGAGAAGCCAATGCCCCTCAAACAGAAAGCTCGGCTAGTAAATTATTCAAATCCAGATGCCGGGTGTACATATCCAGGTTGCCATCCTCTTTTTTAGGCCATTGCTCTTTGGGTTTATCCCAATACAGTTCTACTCCATTTTGATCCGGATCGTCCAGGTAAATAGCTTCCGAAACCCCATGATCCGAAGCTCCGGTTAGCGGGTACTTTTCCTGCATAAGTCGATTCAGGATTACAGCAAGATCCTTTCGGGTAGGAAATAAGATGGCAGTATGAAAGAGTCCGGGGTATTTTTTGGGAGCTGGTTCAGACCCCAAGCTCTGCCAGGTATTTAACCCGATATGATGATGATACCCCCCCCGCAGAAATAAACGCCGCCTGGGAACCATACCTGGTCATTAATTCAAAGCCAAGGAGTCCGCAGTAAAAATCAATCGAGCGTTCCAGGTCAGACACCTTTAAGTGCACATGCCCAATCCGAGCATTACCAGGGATGGTATAATCCGACATGGTTATAAGTCCAGGAAGTTTTCGCCCACTTTTGGGATGATGGCCTCTATTTCAGTAAACTCCTCGAGCGTTTCTTTAAACACCTGTGGATCGGAAGCTATCGGAGGCCAGGTTCCATAATGCATAGGCACGGCGTAATCAGGATCAATCATTTCAACAGCATACGCGGCTTCCTCAGGTCCCATAGTGAAATGATCTCCAATAGGGGCTAAGACCACATCCGGTTCATACAACTCGCCATACAGTGCCAAATCAGTGAAAATATTGGTATCGCCCATATGATAGATACAAATGTCCTCTTCGAAGGACAGCACCAATCCCGCCGGGTCTCCGGCATATTGCCCTTTGTATGACGAACTATGATTCGCAGAAACCATGGTCACCGAAAAATCATCAAAATGAACAGTACCACCTTTATTGAACGGCACTGATTGTTCTGCCGATAGTCCTTCATTTTGGAGAAGGGAGATGAGCTCAACGATACCCACCACTTTGGCTCCTGTATTCTTGGCAATTTCAAGAGTATCTCCTACATGATCTTCATGGCCATGAGTAAGAAGGATAAAATCAGCTTTTTCAACACTCTTTAATTCATCTGGAGTGGCCGGGTTATGCTGTAAAAAAGGATCGATATAAATAATATTTCCTTTAGGACTGATAATTCGAAAGGCAGAGTGACCTAGCCAAAATGCTTGTGTGTTCATGGCGATTGTATTACGATTTAGTTTGTGCAGTAAATAAACATTGCAGCCAATTAGTTCCAAATGCATTAGATGCCTGAATGGATTATATTTTTGTGAAATTATAACGGTATGGGATTATTTGATTCTTTTTTTGGCGCTGGAAGTTCTTCGGATCAAGTTCAATGGAACTATCTGACCGCTACTGAGCAGGTTGAAGATGTGTTTAAGGACTCAAATTCAGCTCCACAGATTATCTTAAAACACAGCAACAGCTGTGGCACCAGCTATTTTGCCAAGAAAAATGTTGAGTCAATTAGTGAAGAGGAGAGAAAAGGAGCGCCGATTCATTTGATAGATGTGATAAGATCCCGGCCGATTTCAATCTACCTGGGCGATAAAGTTTCGATCAGGCATGAATCTCCACAAGTGTTTGTCATCAAAAATGGAGAAGTAATCTGGAGCGCTTCCCATGGGGGAGTAAACACCCGGAATATACTTCAGGCTCTTGGGTGATATTGCTTATGCGTTTGATGGAGTAGCGAACGATCAACATGGGTGTAGATCTCGGTAGTGAGAATAGATGAATGCCCCAACATCTCTTGAACCGCTCGTAGATCAGCACCTCCCTCCAAAAGATGAGTAGCAAAAGAATGGCGAAAAATATGCGGGTATACCTTCTTCTTGATATCAGCAACTTTGGCTGCTTTCTGCACAATATTCCAGATACTCATCCGGGTTAAAGCTCCACCCCGCTGATTCAAAAACACCTTGTTCTTAGCTTTTTCGGCCTTTTCCTTATTAAAAAATAAAGGACGGGCTTTAGTGAGATAATGCTCAATAGCCTCCTGGGCTATTTCGCCAACAGGAACCAGCCGCTCTTTACTTCCTTTTCCAATAACGCGAATGAATCCTATTTCAAAAAACATCCGATCCGTTTCCAAATCGGTGAGTTCGCTTACCCTCATCCCGGTGCCATACAAACATTCGAGGATAGCTTTATCCCTTATTCCTGCTGGTTTGGAGGTATCAGGGGTTGCCAGCATTTCTTCAATCTCCTGAGGTGACAGTACCTCGGGTAACTTCCGTGCCTTTTTGGGGAGTTCAATAAGTTCAGCTGGATTTGCCTCGGTCATACCTTCAACTACGGCAAACTCATGGAAGCCCCGGATACTTGAAATATTACGAGCCAGGGAACCAGGGGAAAGTAGTTCATACTCGATCAGGTAATTCAAAAAATCTTCAATATGCGAAAGGGTGACTCCGGAAAGGTCACTTATCTTTTTTTCTATGAGAAGAAATTGGAGGTACCGGTCGAGATCGTTTTTATAGGAGACCACCGAATTTTCAGAAAGGCCTTTTTCAAGCTTGATGAATTGAAGATATAGTTCAAGTTTTTGCTTAAATCTCAAAACTAGTTGGTTGGAGCCTCTTCGGTCTGGTCTTGAGGGGCACCATTTTGGTTGTTTTCAGGCTCAGCTTGTTCCTGTTTTTCCTTAACCTTTTCAGAATCTTCAGGATACTCAATCCTGCTATGATACACCCCAACGAGCAGGGTTAAAAAGCTTTCTTTAATAATCTGGAGGTCTCTGAAAGTTAATGGACAATGGCTTAACTGACCTTCGGTTACCCGATCATCTACCATACGATGAACCAGGTTTTCTAATTTGCTATACGTAGGATTCTTCATTGCACGGGAGGCGGCTTCAATACCATCGGCTAACAGAAGAATACCGGTTTCTTTCGTAGTTGGTAGCGGCCCTTCGTATTTGAATTGCTCCTCATTATGCATCTCTTTGAGGTTCTCGTCCTCTTTAGCTTTTTCATAGAAGAAGCGAATCACAGAAGTTCCATGATGGGTCTCTATAAAATGAATAAGTACTTTAGGGAGTCCATATTCTTCGGCCATTTTAACGCCTTCTGAAACATGAGCCTTAATGACCATGGCACTCATTTGAGGCTTTAGTTTATCGTGCTCATTAACCCCTGAGGACTGGTTTTCCACGAAATATTCGGGCTTGATCATTTTGCCTATATCATGGTATAAACCTCCAACTCTTGCCAATAGAGGATTGGCTCCAATGGCAGATGCAGCTGTTTCTGATAAATTGGCTACCTGTAAACTATGATGGAAGGTGCCTGGAGCCGTAGTCATCAGTTCCTTTAACAGTGGCTGGTTTGTGTCTCCTAATTCGAGCAATGTGAAGTCGGTAGTTACTCCAAATAGTTTTTCAAAAAGCAGGATGATTGGATAGGTAAACAGGATGAATAATGAATTAATGGCGATATACATCAGGTTGTCCAACGCGACATCCCATCCTTCCATCTTTGAGATTCCGAATGCACCTAAGGTGACTAAATAGGTTAGAAAAACGATACCCGGAGTAGTAAAGAAAAACTGAGATCGATCCTTAACATCCCTGACCGAAAATACCCCCATCGAACAGGCTGCTATAGTAGCAATCGTAAACTCGAAGTTATATCCATGTACCAATCCAATTAGCGAAGCAAGGGTTACAGAAGCGATGATTCCTACCCTTGAATCAAAAATGATGGTTAGCATGATAGGTGCTATTGCAACCGGGATAATAAGTGGGTGAGCTACCCCAAAATAAATAATAAAAGCGGCACCAGTAGTAACAAGTCCAAGGGTCAAAAACACGAGGAAAAAAAGTCCGTTATGACTGCTAATTTTTCGACGATAAAGATACAGGTACATAAAGAACACGAGGGAAATAACTATAACGAGCACCACTCCTCCTGAAAAGCGAAGCCACTGTTCCAATTCAGATGCATTTAATGCACGGGCTTCTTCCAGGCTTCTGAGAATATTTGCAGTGTCATCATTTACAATATCACCATTTCGGATGATCACCTGCCCCTGTGTCATTGCACCTTTCGTTTCAGAAATGTTCCCTATGGCCTCATCAAGTCGTTCCTGGCGACGTTCTTCGCTTTCACTGTAGTTAGGAGCAATTACCTTGTTATAAAGTTCAATGCCGAGCCGGGACTGATTTTCAGGAAGAGAGCGATTGAGCTGAAACTGGGTGAATTCATTGGCTTCTCGGAGATCTCTTACCCTGGCAATATTTACAGATTGTTCGGTACTTTGAGCAGGGTTTAGGACGGTAATTTGATCGGCACTAATGTTGGATTTATTGATATCAATAATTCCCTGATTCAATAACTGATCAACGACTTCTTCCAACCGTTGCTTAACAATAACACCTGCAAAACGATTGATTGGAAGATTTCGGCTTTGAACCTGATGATAGCTTTCCAGGAGCGTATTCAGGGCAAAATCAGTGAGGCCTATATTATACCGGGCATATACGCTTGCAAATCGAAGACTATCATCTAATATGGTTGGAATATTATTCTCTTTAGCCGTTTGCCAGTCGGTATAAGCTTGTAACGTAGGTTGAAGGGTACGATACAGGGAATCTAATCGTGTTTGAACGGCTATTGGAATTTGCTCATTCACTGTAAAAATAGGAGGGAGCTGCTGTTCTATTGCTTGTTGTTCTTCTTCAATTTCAGCAGCAGTCTTGTTGATGGCAAAGGTGTATGGAGCAGTTAAATCATCCGCTCTCCACGGTTGCCCTACTGTATAATTAAAACTGGATTGAACACTGGTACGAGGAAGGGAAAACACAGAGATAAGAATGAAGCAAATAAAGATAAAAGCTCTCAGATAGGGGTTCCTTCTGAGGGAATATGCTTCTTGTTCCTTCTTCTTTTTTTCTCCCAGTAAGGGAGTTAGTTCCTTTTTTTTGCGTCCTAAACCTATTTTTTCAAGAAAGCTCATTCATAGCCGTTTTAAGAAAGTATTAAGTTTGGCAACCAGAAAGACTTTTACAAATCTAAATTTAGTCTAAGTTCGAAATAAGAAACACTCTACAAATATTAAGAATGTCATTCCGCGGCGTATGCCTGGAATCTAAATTTATTTAAAGATTAAACTTTTCTCTTTATCCAAATCTAGATTCCTGCCTTCGCAGGAATGACTAAAGGCTTCTTTTTAGATATTATTCTTAAAGTTCTTTATTTCGAACACACACCAAATTTATTTGAAATTAGCCATTTGTTCGAGGCTAATTCGTGATTCGTAATACGCTTTTCCTACAACTACCGCGTCAATGTTCATAGCATCCAGCTCTTCAAGGTCTTCATAAGAGGAAACACCGCCTGATGCAATCAACCTGAGATTGGGAAAGCTTGCTTTTAGTTCTTTATACAACTCTAAATTGGGACCGGAAAGTGTTCCGTCTTTAGAGATATCTGTACAAAGTACTTCTTGCAAGCCTGCTTGTTCCATCCGAGCTAAAAATTCATTAACAGGTTCGGAGGCTGTTTCAAGCCATCCGGCATACGCGATGTTACCATCTTTCAGGTCCATTCCCAGAATGGTTTTTTCGGGATATTTCTCGAGTAACTTCAGCCAGTCTGTTTCATTCTTGATCGCCATTGAACTGCATATCACCTTAGATATGCCCTGCTCAAAGAGGTATTCGGCGTCTTCAAAGGTGCGAATCCCGCCGCCCGTTTGTATCGACACTTTTAATTCTGAGATTATTTGAGAAATATGTGGCAGGTTAACGAAATGCCCTTCTTTGGCGCCGTTTAGATCCACGATATGGAGGTGCGAAAAACCCGCCTCAGTAAAAAGCCTGGCCTGATTTAGTGGAGAGTCATTATAAACGGTGACTTCCTCATAGGCTCCTTTATGTAATCGTACACATTGACCATTAAGCAGGTCGATAGCTGGTATTGCTTGCATTTAAAGTTATTCTCTTGGTTAATTGTTATACACGTAATTAGCGAAGTTTTGAAGAATCCTGGCGCCAACTTTGCCGGATTTTTCAGGGTGAAACTGAACCCCAAAGAAATTGTCCTTTTCCACTACTGCCGAAAAGGGATGAATGTAGCTGCAACTGGCTACGGAGCACTCATTTTCGGGAGCAAAGTAGCTATGCACGAAATAAACAAAATCATCTTCCTCAATGCCTTCAAGCAGAGGGTTATCTCTGTTGATTCGGAAGGTATTCCAGCCCATATGTGGTACCTTTTCCTGGCTTTCATCAAAGCGTTCCAGTCTTCCCGGGATTATGCCAAGGCCGTGGGTTTCCCCTTCAGCAGAAGATTCATACAGAAGTTGCATACCTACACAAATTCCCAGAACTGGTTTGTCTGTTTGTTTAAGCCATTCATCCAGACCGTTTTCCTGTAACGATTCCATGGCAGCGCCTGCATGACCTACACCAGGAAAAATAATAGCATCTGCTTTTTCGAGCTCTTCAGGGGTTTGAGCCAGGAAATAGTCGATGTCCAATCGATCCAGTGCATTTGATACAGAAGCAATGTTTCCAGCACGATACTTAATCAATCCAATCATTAAAGGGCTCCTTTTGAGCTTGGGATTTGATCCATGGTTCTAAGATTTCTTTCAACAGCCGATTTTAGGGTTCTTGCAAATCCTTTGAAGCAGGCTTCAATTTTATGGTGATCATTTTCTCCATCAAAGCTTATGTGAAGTGTAGCTTTTAAACTCATTGCGAGACTATAGAAGAAGTGCTTGACCATTTCAGTAGGGAGATCTCCCACATATTCACGATTAAATTCACCCTCGAATACGAGGTAAGGTCTTCCCGAGAGATCAAGCGCAACGGTTGCCTGAGCTTCATCCATGGGCAAAACGAAGGCGTAGCGTTCAATTCCTTTTTTATCGCCCAGAGCTTTGATAAGTGTTTCCCCAAGGGCTATAGCTACATCTTCAACAGTATGATGTTCATCAACTTCTAAATCTCCATCACAGGATATATTCAGATCAACCAGCCCATGTCTTGCAATTTGCTCCAGCATGTGATCAAAGAACTTTAACCCGGTGTTAATAGAAGAAGAGCCTTTACCATCGAGATTGAGGGAAATAGATATATCCGTTTCATTCGTTTTGCGTTGAAAGCTGGCTCCACGTTGTAGTCCCGTTTTAAGTGAGTTCAGCAAGTCAGAAAGTTCGTACCCTGATGCAACTATTTGTTCAGATACCCAAAACTCGTACTTACCTTCACTTTTATCAAACTCAATGATGGCTTCAGCTTCACTTCGTTCAAACTCAATAATCAGCTCTTCATGCTCCAGAAGCGCGATCTGCCTTTTGCTGAAAGCTTCGGTATCCATGCAAACCTCGAAACCCTTTAGCGCTAATTCTGACAAGAAATAAACACTACCAGGGTTGAGAAACTTCTTGTTTTCACTTTTTATCAGGTTAATAGAATCGATCCAGAGTTTCATAAGGCATTTGGGTTAGAAGTTAGAAACCGATTTGTTACTCTTATGTGATTATTTGAGTGTTTATCCTTGGTAGCTTCTTTCAAAAAAATCATTTGGTGAATTATGAAATCAAAAGTAAACATTTTTTATTGGATCCTTAGAGTTGCTGCAGCTGGTATTATGCTGCAAACCCTGTTTTTTAAATTTACGGGAGCTCCCGAATCCATATACATTTTCGAAACGGTAAGCCTGGAGCCATTTGGCCGATATGCTTCTGGGGTAGCTGAACTTGTTGCTTCTGTGTTGCTGCTTGTACCAAGAACGACCTGGTTAGGAGCTATTCTAGGTTTGGGGGTAATCGGTGGTGCGATCATAAGCCATTTAACCGTACTGGGTATTGTAGTGCAAAACGATGGAGGGACATTATTTATAATGGCCATTGTGGTATTCGTTTCATGTGCAATTCTGTTGTTTGCAAACCGAAAAGACATTCCTGTCATCGGACAGAAACTGGTACCAGCATCTTGATTATAGGGTTCGGTTAGCTTCATTCTGCAAGGATTTCAGAGAGCGCTTCGAAAAAGCGATCGTTCTCTTCAGTGGTTCCTATGGTGAGTCGCAGACAATTTTCGCAGTGAGGTTCATTTCCTCGATAGCGGACAATGACCCCTTTCTCTGCAAGCTTTTTATAGATCGACAAGGCCTCGTTAATTTTGAAAATCAAAAAATTAGCATCGGTTGGGAATACCTTCTCAATTTCAGATATAGCTTCTAGTCGTTGAATTACACTACTGCGTTCTTTTTTGATTTGCTCAACATTGGAACGCATTTCGGCTACATGATCGAAGCCTTTTAACGCTGCTTCTGAAGTAAGCTTATTGACGTTATATGGAGCTTTCACATTCATCATAAAGTCTATTACTTCAGGGTTTGCCAGAGCAATGCCCAACCGAATTCCTGCCAGGCCAAATGCTTTAGAGAGCGTTTGCAATATCACAAGGTTAGGGTACTTAGTGATGTGATTAGCCAGGCTTGGCTTCTCACTGAAATCAATATAAGCTTCATCTACAATAACGATCCCATCAAAGCCATTAACAATGGAGAGAATATCTTCGGTAGTGAGACTATTTCCGGTAGGGTTATTGGGAGAACACAGAAAAATCAGCTTGGTATGTTCTTTTACTTCCGCCAACGTTGCTCGTACATCTAACTGGAAATCAGGAGTAAGCAGGGCTGAATCGATAAATACATTATTTATGGCTGCTGATACCTTATACATCCCATAAGTAGGAGGGGTTATCAGCACTCTGTCCTTGCCAGGTTCACAGAAAATCCGAAAGAGCAAGTCAATAGCTTCGTCACTTCCAACCCCGACAAATACATTTGAACTATCTACTCCCCGGAAATCTGCAATTTTCTGTCTCAGATCCTCCTGATAGGGCATTGGATATCGATTCAGTTCAGATGTATGATCAAATGGAGCACCGAAAGAATTTTCGTTGGCATCTAAAAGAATCCCTGAATCAAAGTCATCTCTGGCACTTCGATAAGGTTTCAGGTTCAGGATATTTGGTCGTACTAATTTTTTAAGGTCGAGTTTTTTCATGCTATTACTGTCATCCTTCGCTTTCGCTTGTCCTCCGTATCCCGAATACTTTCGGGAGAAGGCGGGCTCAGAATGACCTTTTAAATAATATTTTTCATTTCAAATCCTTTAGTCGAATACTAACCGCATTTTTGTGGGCCTGTAGTTCTTCAAGTTCAGCAAGTACCTCAACTGAAGGTCCTACATTTAACAATCCATTTCGGGTAAGGCTTTGCATCGTTATTGATTTTTGGAATGAAGAAAGGTTAACACCACTGTACATTCGGGCAAAACCATAGGTTGGCAATGTATGGTTTGTGCCAGAAGCATAATCACCTACACTTTCGGGAGTATATTGGCCAAGAAATACAGATCCGGCATTAGCAATAAGCTGAACATAATCTTCGGCATCCTGAACATTCACGATTAAATGTTCCGGGGCATATTGATTCGAGAATGAAATCGCTTCTTCAATAGTACCCACTTTTATAGTGTAACTGTTTTCGAGCGCTTTCTGGGCAATATCTTTTCTTGGGAGCTTATTTAACTGCGCAATGATCTCTGATTCCAGAGAAGCTTCGTCAAAACCATCAATAGAAACGAGAACCACCTGGCTATCTTCACCGTGTTCGGCCTGGGATAACAAATCAGCAGCTACATAAGAAGGATTTGCGGAGTTATCAGCAATTACCAGAACCTCGGAAGGACCCGCAGGCATATCGATACTAATCTGTGCCTCACTATTTTGCAATAGCATTTTAGCCGCTGTCACATACTGATTACCAGGACCGAGAATTTTATCTACCTTGGGTACGGATTCCGTTCCATAAGCAAGAGCAGCAATAGCCTGAGCGCCCCCTGCCAAAAGAATGAGATCAACATTAGCTTTTTGGGCGATATAGATAATTTCCGGGGCAATGGTTCCGTCGGGTTTAGGAGGAGTTGCCAGTATGATGGTGTTACATCCTGCAATCATAGCAGGAATGGCCAGCATCATAGCAGTTGATGGTAGTATTGCTGTTCCTCCGGGTATATAAAGCCCAACTTTCTCGATAGGGAGCATGATCTTTTTGCATCGCACTCCCGGCATCGTTTCAATTTCTATAGGGGATGTGAGCTGTGCCTCATGAAAAGTCTTTATGTTTTCAAAAGCAGTATCGATTGCTTTTTTTACTTCGGGAGAAATAGAAATCTCTTGATCAGCAGGGTTGATGGTAACCTGATCGAGTGTTGTTTGTTCAAATTTTTTGGTATAGGACTTTACCGCAGCATCACCGTTAGTTTTTACCTCTTCAATAATAGGTTGAACCAGTTCAAAAACGGTTGAGAAATCCATATTAGGACGTTTTACTAATTCCCGGATTTCTTGCTCAGATAATTGTTCGATAGAATAGGATTGCATAATAGAGAATGATTTGGGTTTCAAAGGTTACAGGATCATACTTTCGATAGGGAGCATTACAATATCGGATGCACCAACTTCTTTTAATTCTTCCATCACTTCCCAGAATTTATTAATCGGGATTACCGTGTGAATAGCAACCATTCCTGATTCAGCCAAAGGAACGATGGTAGGACTTTTCATAGAAGGTATGATAGATTTTATAGTATCAACTTTATTCTGGGGAGCATTCATCATAATATACCGGCTTTTTTTAGCCTGCTGATATCCATCAATTCGAACTAAAAACTTATCAATTAGCTGTTTCTTACCAGGGGATAACTCTTTATTGGTGCGGACCAATTTCGTTTCCGATTCAAGAATGGTAAATAGTTCTTCTAAACCATTAGCAATAAGAGTACCACCGGTAGAAACCAGATCCGAGATCGCATCAGCTACTTCTAACTGAGGGGTAATTTCAACAGCTCCTGAGATTTCTACTACAGAAACATTTGTCGAATGCTCTTCAAAAAACTTTTTTGTTAAGAAAGGATAGCTTGTGGCAATAGTTTTTCCTTCAAAGTCAGAAGGGGTACTCAGTTCGGACTCTTTAGGAGCTGCAATTGAAAGACGACAATTCCCATAATTAAGTCCCCTTAGAACGGTAACATCTGCATTTTTTTCGAATACTTCATTTGCTCCTACAAAACCAAGATCGCAAATCCCATCCTGAACGTATTCCGGAATGTCATCATCTCGAAGAAGAAGAAGTTCTACATCAAAATTCCTGGTTTTAACCATCAGGTTGCGTTTATAATTATCAAACTCTACCCCGATACCATGTAACAGTTCAATAGTTTTATCTGTTAAACGGCCGCTTTTTTGTATTGCAATGCGCAAAGAAGTAGTGGAATCTTTCGTCCGGTTCATAAAATTGTAATTAAAAAGTGATTAAAA